>NZ_JNKX01000053.1:0-21689 GCF_000702225.1 Bacteroides sp. Ga6A2
CGTCACTTCGGCAAGGGCAAGGTCACCATGGACTTTGCCTTCTTCGCCATTGCCTTTGACATCAAGAAAATGGCTGCCGTGATGAGAAAACAGGCACAGAACGGTCTCTCAAAGGCTGTTTTTATACCAATATACCGACTATATAACGCAAAATGCGGCTTCGTGGGTGCTTGTGACAGATTTTACATCAAAAAAGCGGCATAGAAAGAATCTTTCCACGCCGTGCCTGTAAAAAAACAAATAAGAGGATGTGCCTATTTTGACACACCCTCTTGGACTCGATGTATTTTTCAAACGAACTATTATCTTTACAAAAACAAAGCACAAAGAAAGGTTTTAACAATAATAGGAATCATTGGGTTGATAATGAATTCGTAGATAAACCTTCCTTCAAAATTGAAACAATAGAAAGAATACAAGACAGTACCATATACGCTGATATCACCATCCGAAACGGAGAGAGTAAATTTTCAGAAAAAATGGTACTAATCTTAGAGAATGCAAGTTGGAAAGTTGACGATTTTGTTCATGAAACATATTCGTACAAAGCAAATATCAGAAAAAGCCTAAATCTCCCAACGCCTTTAAAAGGCACATTGTCTGATTTTTCGGTAAAGTACAATCAAGACGAAGAGGACGATCATTTTGATGAAGAAGAAATAATTGATCGGACATACGGACATATCTGTCTGATGAAGAAAGGGAAAATAATTTCGAAGATTAAAATTCCTGATATGGACAGAAATGCAGAATTTGAATTTGGCGGCATAGAAAATACTTATATGGGATTTAATATCTATTTCAACTACGGACACGACCATTTGAGATGCTACAAGATATTAGTGTTTGAATTTGACAGAAACCAATTTTTCTTAAGAAAAATCATCAAGTACGGCACTATCGTAGTAGAAGGCGGCTTCGATTTAGAAAAGACCATAAAAGTTCTTGAGAAGCCATTATCTTTTGACAAGGTAAATATTGGGGATTTTGTTGGCTAATATCCTTCGGAAACAAGCGAACAAAGTTCGAGCGCAATAATTCGGCGGAATGGAAAAAGGCTTAGTAATTTAAACACTCTCCAGTTTGTGGAGATATGCTGCAAATTGCAAGAACGTTCTTTCACATCGTTGCACAGACAGTCAAGGCTCGACAGGAAGAGCGACTATAAAACGTATGATGAAACGATACTTTACGCAACTAAGCGTACAAAATAACCGCCACACATTCTCAACATAGATTCGTGCGGAGATAACAACAAAATTCCTCAGGCGCAACACGCGCAGTAAGGCAAGCATCGGAACTCCCTGAGGAACTAAATCCCGAACGAATCCCAAAGCCTTCCCCTCCACCAGTTTGTGGGGATTTGCAATCCCCACACATCCTTCCAGCCAAATCGGGAGTTTGCAACTCCCATTGTCGCAAGGCGACAAAACATCGCATCAAAAACAAACGTTTTTCAGCTTCGCATAACTTGTTTTTCAGCGGTGGAAATTACAAATTCCCTATTTTTCTCTCAGCCAAATTACAAATTCGGCTGAACAATGTCCCTTTGGTAGCAAGCGAACGGGGTTCGAGCGGCAAATTCGGCGAAACAAAATCACTACGACGAGGGGTCGCTATATATATATACTTCAAAAGGTGGATGGCTTGATATGACACATTTTATGTTTTATGCAGGCAAAGCTTATAATTATAGGTTGCAGAAAGAATCTGCTCAGAAACTATTAAACCCAAATCGGTCATTAGAAAAAATAAGTAGCAAAATGTAAGTTGGTTTAAATATTCAGAGTCAATCATTAGCACTTTTCGCTTATATTTTTATAGGCTCCGAATACTTATCTGAACATTATGTAAGGCAAAATTTCTAATGACCGATTTGGGTTAAAGGAAAATAGTGCTTACTTAGGAGAATCTTATTTGTATGTATATAGGCAAGCGAATATAGACCCTGTCGAAGAAACTATAAAAGACGGATATCATCAAGAGTCTAGTGATAGAATAGCAGCTAAGCATTCTGCATATAGTTACGAAGACTTGCCAACAGATAAATTCGGTGCTATTTTTGGAGCTAAATATTTTAATCCAAACAGCAAACTTTCTTTTGGAGAACATTTGAAAAACTATTTAGAGACATTAGGGGTAACAACCCCTGATAAGGCTCCGAATTATAATCAACTCCCCTCAAAAGAAGTAGAAACGCCTACTCGTGAGAATCATTCAACAAAACCTGTTTATACAAGTGATAATCCATAAAAAAATGAAAAAAATATTATACTTTGCTATCTTCGTAGTTTTCATAATCGTTTTAATAAAGTATATGCAATATAAAGAAGACAGACAATATGAAAATAAGGGGCAAGAACTTATTAACGAAATTGAATTATACAGAGGTTCACATAATAAATTACCAGAGACAGTGAAAGATATTAATGAGGTTGAAACAATGGGAAATGGACCATATTATGAGAAAGTGAACGAAACGACGTATAAAGTTTACTTTTGTGTAGGTTTTGACAAATATAAAATTTATGATTCAAGAATAAAAAGTTGGAACTACACTAATGATTAATCATAAGATGTGAAAGAGAAATTGACATATAGCTTCCCTTTATTAGGAATCACGTTCCATGAGACGGAGACGACCACGGTCGTGCCGGTCGTCTGGCTCTGGTTGAGGACGCGAGCGGCGGCGAGGCTTACTACTACGGCAAGATGGGCGAGGTTGTAAAGACCGTGCGCACCGTCATGGCAAGCGTGGCAGACATTCGCACATACGTCTACGGAGCGGAGGGAAATTGATTTTAAACTTGGAAGCGGCTAAACGCCCAGTCTTAAACAAAGAGGAAACTTTAGAATATTAGATTGAAGTATGAGAATAATAGTAACATTTATTTGTATTATATTTTTCCACACATTTGCATGCTCACAAATAGATATCCAAGATTCAATCATTGATATTTGTAAGAAGGAGTATCTATATGAATTATATAACAAATGTGGAGACTGCCAGATTTCTTTTAAAAAAACAGGCAAGAGAGACTCTTCGAAAATTCATCTTACAGAGGATATTTTAAAGGAGAATCTTTCGATTTTAAATTATGGAAATATCTGTTATCACATAAAGGGCAAACGCGAATCACTCCGCCACTCAATAAATGTTTGTTTCTTTGTTTTGGACAGAGATTATGATTCTGGTTTTATGACAACTCAAGGAGAAATAAAATCGGTCGCTCCATTGTATTACAAGTTGTTGAGAAAATCAAATTTTATAATATGCTTATACTTGTCAATACCTCCCGACTCAATTCTTGACCATGTAGGCTTTGTTAATGAGTTTTTCTTAAACAAAATAATTGATAGAATAAAAAATAGTACAATTTTTGTCTGTGGGGGACTTACAATCCCCACACATTCACGCAATAAAAACAGAATTGGGGTTTGTAACCCCAGTTCTTTAAATACAAGAACGTTCTTTCACATCGTTGCACAGAGAAATGATGGAAATGCGGTATAGAGAATTTGACGAAAATCGTAATTATATTGATAATGATAAATGTTTTAACTTTGATGAATAAAAAACTATTCATAACTTTATTTTTACTCATTCCCGTGTTTTGCATGGGAATGAGCAAAAACAAAATTGTGTCTGTTGACCGCAACGGAAAGGTTAAAGGTTGCACCTCTTTCATCGCAGAGAATGACAGCACTTTTCTGATAGACAGCATAAGATACAAGCTGATTAAGAACCATTTAGAAGTTACAGATTGTATTAAAAAAGAAAATTGCAGCAAAATAAAATTTGTGTATTCATTAAATTTCAAAGGAAAAAAATACAATGTAACCTCTATTGGAAATTACGTCTTTTTGTTTGATTATATTCTAAAAGAATTAGAAATACATAAGGGAATAACTTGCATAAAGCCTTATGCCTTTAATAATTGCAGCATTCAAGAAAAAATAAAAGTTGACAGAGACAACCAGTTTTATGATTCACGCAATAATTGCAATGCATTAATTGAGACCAAAACTAACACACTTATTATAGGATGTGGAAACACCTTAATTCCCAGCGATATACAAAGAATTGAACAGAACGCTTTTTTAGGAAACAAAATTCTAAGAAAAATAAAAATTCCAAAATCTGTGAAATCTATAGAATCGCTTGCTTTCTACAAGTGTTATAATTTGACAGAAGTCGAGCTTCCAGAAGGATTGACATCATTAGAAGAAGGCGTGTTTCAAGAATGCTTAAGTCTGTCAGACATACACATACCTCAGAGCGTAACAACAATCGGGGCATGGGCATTTTCAGGTTGCAATTTCGAAAGTATTGAATTGCCAAAAGGATTAAAACGAATAGAAGGGGCAGCTTTTATATCATGTAAAAAACTAAAAAACATAACTCTGCCACAAAGTGTTACATATATAGGAAAGGGGGCTTTCTCTTACTGTAAAAATTTGAAAAGTGTAGAAGTTTCTCCCTATTCCGAGATTGGAAATTCTGGTGTCAAAGCCGAAATTTCAGAAACCTCTGAACCAGAAGACTCTCTGGTTAATTATAGGGCTTTTGCCTATTGTGATAGTCTGGAAAAGGTAACGCTTCCTGATGGAATAAAAGAAATTGGTAGTGAATGTTTTCTTATGGATAATAGACTAAGAAGAATTTTTATCCCAAACTCAGTTGAAATTTTAGGTATAACGGCGTTTTGTCCATGTGAATCACTTGAAAATATAAAACTTTCAGAAAATTTACATGTTGTAAGATTTGGAGCTTTTGGTAATTGTATAAAAATAAAACGTATTATAATACCAAACAAAGTAACGACATTAGAGGGAAAGATTTTTGGCGGGTGCATAAACCTTGAAGAAGTGAAACTTCCTGCAAGTCTGACAAATATTGGAGAAAAGATATTTTACAAGACTCCAAATCTCAAACGTATCGTCATTCCAAAAGGAAATCTCGATAAATTCAAAAGTAAACTAGAAAATGAATATCACCACCTGCTTGTTGAAGAATAAAACCCGAACGAATCCCGAAGCCTTCCCCTCCCCTTCGTTCTGCCGAATTTCCGAATTCGGCAGCATCAATAGACGGGAGTTTGTAACTCCCATTGTCGCAAAGCGACAAAACATCGCATCAAAAACAAACGTTTTTCAGCTTCGCATAACTTGTTTTTCAGCGGTGGGAATTTCAAATTCCCGATTTTTTCCTCAGCCAAATTCTTGCGTCCCTTTGGTAGCAAGCGAACAGAGTTCGAGCGGCAAATTCGGCGAAACAAAATCACTACGACGAGGGGGGGGGAAATTAATCAAAACTGAAAATGTTACATCTAATAAAATAATCAAAGAATAGAAAACATCATGAATATGTATAAGCTCCTTTTTATTGTACTTTGTTGTGCATTACACATGCACTGTAATGCACAACACACATCGCAGGTGTTATTAAAATATGAGAACTATCCAGTTCTTAAAGTAATTGATATTTTAGGATACGATTACGCAATGTATTATGATGGTTCCAACCAAAAAAGTCTCCAGTTTTATAGTAATGACGTGGCTAAACTATTGGTTGAAAAATTTTCCACCATAGAAAGGGACACATCTGCAACCAAATTTACGGGGTATGACGTATATGCAAAACTTGTCTGTCAAATAGAAGGATATGGATATGATGTTTTGGTTCTTTCTAAATTTGGAGACGAGGAATTTGGAGACGAAAAATATATTCTTGAATTGAACGGCAAGTGTATGAAAACAGACGAGCCTTTATTGCGTTTTGTTTTAAGTTTGATTTCTTATCACAAATCGACAAAGTTTCCAAGTGTGATAGAAGAAGATGTTGCAAAAGCATTATGGAACAAAAGCACGCAAAAGCAGCAAGAAAATAACTAAATCCCTGCTATTGTGGATATATAGTCCGCTTTTGTTTGTGGAGATTTGCAATCCCCACACATTCTAGTCGGGTCGGGTGAAAGTCTTATTCAAGCATATCCGTGGATTACAGAGATTAAAAAAAGAGAATCTCCTAATTACAAGTCAAAAAATATACCTGGTATATATTATAAAAAAATGAAAAACATTATAGTATACTTAATTTCGACAACGCTACTTGCGTCTTGCAAAGTCCAACAATTTGATATAGCATCAATGAGCGGTAGATATGTTGGAGTAGATAGGGCGAAGAACACCCTGTCAACGTCCACACGATTAGAATTAAACAAAGATAGTACCTGCTTATTTGAAAGGTCTATGGACTTATCAAAAAATATATGTCAAGGCAAATGGGGAATAGTAAATAATTGTGTGATAAATATTACTTGTAATAATAATCCTATTCTAAGTGATATTGAGAAAGCATTGCAATGCGGTGATTATATCGAAGATTCTCTCCAAATAAAAATCTTGGACAAGGACAAACTAAGGATAGGGAGTGTCATTTTAAAACGAAAGTAACCCTGCTCTCTGGGATTTGTAACAAATATGCAAGTTGGGATTCCCTACTCTCGGGAATTAAGTAACCTGTTTTGCTTGTGGAGACTTGCAATCCCCCCCACATTCACGCAAATTAAACAGAATTGGGGTTTGTTCTCCCAGTTCTTTAATGTCAAAATGATAGGCTATCCTATAAAGATTTAGGGAGCGACAAGCCTCAGAGTTGTATTACAATGCAACAAATAGAAAGAACGATAGAAGAAATCGACCTTCAAAAAATGGGAAAGGATATTATATTTATGACGAAAAATATTGGAATGAACAGTAAAAAAATACTCTTTTTACTGTTACTTACATTTGCAGATATAGGCTATTCTCAAAATTGCGATTCAATAAGCGAATATCCTCAATTTGGCAATAAACAAATTGATATTATATACTATATCAACAAACATATGCCAAAGGATCTGGAAAAATTCAGCTTTGGGTTCAATCTAAAAATAGATTCTACAGGAAACGTAATTGAGGTCAAGTCTACAAAAGGAATGTTGTGCAAAACAGACTCTGATTTCATTCGTATGTTTATGAGTATGCCAAAATGGAAGCCTGCAAAAAATAAAGTTGGAAAAAAAGTCGAATACACAGTATATATTCCTCTGAATATAAGACCTAATTATTGAGTCTGTCTAAACTTTTGTTTCCAACCCTCTGAGATATGTAATCAAATTGCAAGAACGTTCTCATGGCTTACGTTTAATGGAAGGAAAAGCTATAGCATACAACAAAATAGAAACTTATTCTTACATTAGTTCAGAAGGACAGAAAGTAACGGTCAATGGAAGAACCGAGGAACTTAAAACTGTTGGAGTTAAGGGAACATTTCGCTATAGTGAAAATAAACTCAAAGTAGAACATGGTCTAGAAAAAAGGAGAGCTTATTATATGAAATACATATTTGGGATTTTTATCCTATTCTGTCTTTTATCGTGCAGCAATCACACCAAAAGAGAAACCAAAGACGATTTGTTGTGCAAATGTATTATTTTTCCAACAGGAACTCTTAACGAGACATATCAAATAAACCTGTATGAAAATGGTACAATCTGTACGTTTTACGGAACAAGGGACAAAAATTTTGACGTGCGTACAGAACGTGGAGAAACTACAGAAAAAGTTGTCGTAGAAAGCATTAAAAAGAAGATGACAGGCAAGATAAAGCATGAAGAACTGGAAGAAATAAAGCAATGTCTGCTAAGAAATGAAGAAAAACGATGTTTTCATCCAGAGCACATGAACAACAAAGATTCATGGTGCGTTCTGATTGAAACACACAAATCAACATTCTTGCACGGATTATGCGATTTCGACAATAATGATGTGGAACATATATATAACCAACTAAAAGAAAAATCGCCTCTTCATGTAAACATACATGGCTGGTCATAAAATCAGCCATGTTCTCAGGGATATGTAACGAATTTTGCTTGTGGGGAATTTGCAATCCCCCACACATCCTTCCAGCCAAATTCTTGCGCCCCTTCGGTAAAACTCGGCGAGACAAATCCACAACAACGAGGGGTTCGAAAAAAACAAAAACAGAAAATAATTTATGAAAAGATTATTTATATTCATTATGACTTCTTTGTGTTTCACAAGCATATACGCACAATGTGAAAAAGGAAGTCTTTACGACAATTTGTTTTTTACAAATGGAATCTGTGAAAAAGATTTCATAGTCGAGTTTTTGTCATTTGGAAAGAATCCTTTAATTAACGTTCAAAACGAAGTTAAGAACAAACTTAAAGGAAAGATTAAGAGATTGCCGAACAGTTCGGCTGCTTTTCTGTATAATGGAACAAGATATTATATTAGTGTAGACAATAAATGCGATTTACCAAAAATATCCAAAGGGGATAGCATAAGGGTAAAAATTGTATTTTTCGAGGATATAAGACAACCTCACAAATACGAGAATAACTTTGCTCTAATAAAAAAAATTACATTATATTCTCCAGCCCCTACTCTCGAAGATATTTACACTAAAGAAAATCCATAGACGATGATAACTATCATAAAAATATTTTTGTTTGTTGTTTTAATACTTTTTTTTGCTTGTAGCGAGGAAAAGAAAATGATAGAAAAGGGAAATCTAATTGTTTCTAAAATCGAGAACTATCGAAACAAATTCGGAAAAGTCCCAGATTCTCTTTCTGTTATAGGTATAAAAGTAATAGATG
Source organism: Bacteroides sp. Ga6A2 (assembly GCF_000702225.1). Lineage (NCBI taxonomy): Bacteria > Pseudomonadati > Bacteroidota > Bacteroidia > Bacteroidales > Bacteroidaceae > Bacteroides > Bacteroides sp. Ga6A2. The sequence continues at coordinate 8,673 of NZ_JNKX01000053.1, forward strand.
AATCTAATCCTCCTTTTTTTTATCAAAAGGAAGGAAAAAATGCTTATTCTATATCTTTTAGCAATGGTGTAGGTGAATCTAAAATATTTTATTCTGACACACAACAATGGGAAGATCTGCCACGAGAAATCAAGACCGATTTTAGGTGAAACTCACCATATAAGTCCAAATCAACCCTTCGTTCAGCCGAATTTGGAAATTCGGCGAAACAAATAAAAAACTGATATTCCACAAAATGTTAATTATAAAATAGAGCAATGATAATGAATGATTTAAAAAAACTGTTTCGCATCTTGTTAATGCTAACCGTTATCTTGGTAATATTTCAAAGTTTCAAAAGGGCTTCCTTTGAATTCAATTGCCTGCGTATGGAAAACGAGTGCCCCTCTGTTCATAAAGCATCCGTGCTAAGTTTCGACACTATTGTTTATGGTTTTAGTAGAGAAACCCGAATTTCAAAACATGCATCATCTGATGAAAAAATTCAGTATCAAATCAATGAAAAGAAATTAATAAAAATAGCTGATTCTATCTGTCAAAAATCAGTTCCGTTCTTTGATACTCTCGTATATGGATGCCATCAGACAAACGTAAAACTATGTCCTAACGGCTCTCTCTACAATAGACATGACAAAACCACATCAAAGGTAATTAACCCAATTTTTCGATGTGGTCGGCTGTGTGGAGTTCGCATCTATATCGATTCTTCCGGTATGTTCGATATGGATGATTTCATTAAACAGCGTAATCTTGTTTATGAAAAAATAGGAATGAGTCCGTTTCGGCTAAATGAAAATCTATTCAAAGGAAATAAGGAAGATACAATTACATTTTATTCAACATGGAACGATTCTGAAATAACCGAAATGGTGATTGCCAATAAATCTTCTTGCTTTAGCAAAATATGTATAGAATCTTCATTATTGAAACCATACTCTCGGGAGATTTCCATGGCTTATGGAATTAATAAGAAATAAAGAAAAAAAATGACGATAAGCATTAAAATTAAGAAGGGACTTGTAAAGGCAAATATAATTTTGGGATTTATTTTTGCTGCTTTATTTGTATTGACTTGTACTTTGTGGAGCATTTGTTCGATGTTGTACTACTATTCTGTCTTGTCAGAATTATCTGATTATAGTATAAAAGAGTTTATTCTTAACTACATTACTTTAAATTTATTCTATTTGATTATATCGCATACTTTTGTGTCATGTGCGATGTTTTATAAATCAACTTATAGGTGTATTACACGCGTCACAAGTCTATTGATGAACAAGCTTGTGATGTTTTATAAATCAACTTATAGGTGTATTACACGATACATTATACGATATAAGTATATTAACTATATAATGATTTATTCCACATTGGGAACTTATTGTAGTCCCTTACTAAGATTTTTGTTAGGACCAAAAATCGCAAGGACTGAAACTGAAAAATGGCATGGGAATTCAGATATGCTATTTTCAATGGTGCCATTGTTGAATATTTATTTGTACAGAATAGTATTGCGTCGGCATGATTTAGACTTGAAGGGCAAGTCAGCTGTATGGCTGTATCTTACAGGTCGCTTGGCATATACACTTATTGTTTGTATGAATGAGTCTGGCAGAAAGTATCTGAAATGGGACTAATAAATCATAGCTTGTACATCAAAACAAATTGGGAGAAAAATAGAGCAACTGGATAAATGGTGGAACGCATATATAGAATCGGAAGAATGAAAAAAATAATACAAACTGTTTTTATTTTCGTAGTATTGTATTCTTTCATGGCATGTACAACAGACCACTCGTTCATGTTGGACGAGAAACGACAGATTATTGTTGTACATAACTTGCTAATTTTAGAAATTGAATCTGACAGTACTCAAATAGATGATGGACATTTATTCTTTATTACTAAGAAAGATCCGTATGAAACAAGAAGATCAGATACTATAAGATTACAAGGAACAACCACAGAAATATCTATTGAAGAAATAATGACAGGTACTGGCTATAAGAGAAAAGAAAGAGTAAAATTACGTCCTAATAGGAAATATACTATTACACATTCGGGGATGGGTGGACGTGTATTTATTCAAGAGTTCTTTTGGACGGATTCAAACGCAATATTAAGGGTTGATTCTACAAAGAAAAAAATAACCAGTCCACTACAGTCCAAAGAAATTGTCCCATAAGTTCAGCTGACCATCATCGCAGTCATTCTGAGTACGTTTTGTTTTAACAAATAGCTCACCTAAGGGCTTCCTCTCAAAGAGAACTTTCCCGATGGCAGCCGATATAATATAAAGATATTGATCTATATTGCAATGGCAAGTAGCAGATAGTCGCAAATAGCAATACAAATCTGCGAGAACATTGCATTCTGACTCGTTCCGTAGAACGACTTGATGTGCAGTCGCTGCTTAATCTTACGCAACTAAGCGTACAAACATAACCGCCACACATTTCAACACAAAATAGTGAAATATGAGATATCTTGTAGTTAAATTTATTATTACCGTTTTTTGCTGCTTGTCTATGGATACATTAGCACACGGGCAAAAAAATATCACATATCATATTAACGAAAGAGACTCCGTCTTTTATCGTGAAGGAAGCTACGCAATTGAACGATTGGAGATGAAAAATACAGAGTCCATTCTCTTCAATGTCATGAAAGAACTGGCAGTAAACGATTCTTGTGAGATGTACATAGTCAGAATAGGCAACAAAAAGATAGCTATACAAAACTGGGAGTACAGAGGCATAAGAAACCTTAAATCAACCAATATATATGGAATGTTCAGAATCAAAGGAAAAGACTTTTTGATATGCTATAATAATTCTGGCGAATTGAAATCTGTCAGAAAATTGTATAGTAAAAAGAAAGAGAAGATTAGCTTTAAAATTCAATATAAAAGACTTCCTGATGATTTCTACATAATTCAAAATGATATTGTTACGTTATATAAGGGAATCTTAGACCATAATGATATCTTGATTCAAGAAAAAACATATAATAACCGAAGAATAAAATGAAATTCAAGGAAATCAAAAGCCACAGTTTAAAAAATTTCAAATCTAAATATTAACATGAAATATCTATTTATCATAGCAGCAATCGTTCTGAATATCACCAATGTCATGGCGCAGTCAATCATAATAAAAGCAGAACCGATTACGCCAGAATATCACGGAGAAGAATTAAAGACTAAAATCCGAGACTACATTTCGGGTGATATAGAAGAGGATATTGCAGACTTTATATATGGAAGTTTTCCTCAACCAGACTATCCGTTAGAACAGTTTATTACTATGGATGTGATAGATTGTATGAAAGACTATAGCCGACTACCATACCAGGCTTCAAAAGATGTTGTATATGGACATTTTGAGTTATTTGATATTGACACATTCAGGTGGCTTGAATCAAAACTAAAAAGAGAAAAAAGATATGATGACCTATTGGAACTTAGTGTTCTGTTCTGCAGAGACAAGAATGACAGTATTGCCCGAAAATACTGGAACTTGTATGATAAAGAAAGGCTTAGCAGAGGATACGGAATTCAAAATTGGGATAATGATACACAAAGAATTTTAAGAGAAGTAAAATCTTATTATAAAGCACCCTATCCCGAATATTTCAAGATTCTGAAGAACGGAGATTTGTCATACTACAACCAGATGAAGAAGAAGAAATATCCGATGCGAAAGCTTCTTCTGTTCTCTATAATATTGGCAAACAAATACAAGAATCCGGAAGCCTGCTACGATGTTTACAAGGCTTATCTCGATTTCATCAACCATTACGGAATAGTCAAGCCATCTGTAAGGCTGAACATCTTGCGTATGTCCATGCCATTCCTGAAGAAAGGTGCAGCAATGGGCAACATCGACTGCAAAAAAAAGCTTGTTTTGCTCAGCACTCCTGAGACAATAAAAGTTCTGACAAAAATAACACAAGCTGGAAATTATCTTTTTTAGAATTTATAAAACAAATGACAAAATACATTCCACTAATCATCTTGGCTATACTATGCATGTCGTTTAAACCAGCAAATGGTCAGAATACAGACATACATAATAGCGATACAGTTGAGTTCACCAAAATTGCGCAATTATGTGTGCCATTCCCAGAAGATATGAGAGATTCTGTATGTTCTGTGTATAACTTGGATTTTAGCGTTTATGCGAACTTTGAGTACGATTCCATTACTGAGGAAACAAGATGTGAAGCGTTAAAAGGAAATGTATTCTCTTATCATCCTTCTTGGGATATAATATATTTCTTTTACGAAGACTTCGATGCTGAATATTGTAGAATTAGAGTTGGTGAATCATGGAAACTAATCAAGAAAAAGTTAATTTACGATATACACGAATTAGTTCCTTTTTTATGCTCAATGGAATATTGGGCAAGGCAGACAGATGAATTCTTTCAAGAAGACTTAAAAACAAAAATTGAGCCTTCAAATAGACATGAATTAAAATGCAAAATTAAAGAAGTAAAAGGTGATTGGATTAAAATCCAAAACGGAGAATTCAAGGCTTGGGTAAAATGGAAAAATGGTTCTACGGTATTTCAAGATTGCCTAAGGTTTGACATATAACAATTTGTTTGGTAATGCCTTGTCACTACTCTCGTAGATATTTAGTATGTTTGTGGGGGATTTTCTCCAATTCATGCTATTATGGCAAAGGCAAACTAAAAGATTAAAAGATTATGCAAATTAATATAAAACAAATTGAGCGTGTCGCAAAATGGGGATTCGCTTCTCTTCTGTCTATAGTGGGAATATTATTCTTACTCTTTCTATCTTCTGAGTGGTTATGTCCAGAATTCTGGGGAAGTCAAAACGTTGGTAAGAACTTATACATTTTACATTGGGAACGCGATACATATCTGTTTGTCTATAGCACAGATGTTCATGGCAGAACATGTTATCATGGCGCACCAATTATTCCTTCATACAAGAATGATGGATATGCCAATACTTTTGTAAAAAAGTGGGGCTATACGGATAAACGGATCGCACTCATAGCATATAATTTTGCCAATAGCCGTAACGAGTATTTTATTGTTGAGAAGAATTATGAAACTGATGCGAAAGATACATTGGCTGCCAATAAGATAAGGGATGAGCACATAACACAAATCACTGATAGTGCGCAATTTATAAAAGAGTGTAAACTTCACGGCATCAATATTGTATGTGAATAGCCATAAATGCAGAACAGAACAGAAAGAAAAGTTTATGAAACACAAAATTATCTTTGCAGCATGTATTACTGCAATTGTATTTGTCTTGATTTTTGGCATAGGGATTACGACTGCTCTAAATGACGAACCAACATCAGAAACAATATGTGATTTGAAAATTCACAACAAAAATATTAAGATTACAGTTGTTACTCCCCAATTGATGATGAATGACGTTGTGACGAAGGTTGAAATCAATCAGGAACAATCTTACACATTCATAGGGTATGATTCCATTGAATCTATAGACGTTAATGCAGACAGTCTGCGTTTAGTTCTTTCCTGTTCGTTACACAATACAAAAGTTGACACCTTAGTTGTTTCATTGAATAACAACAAACATACCTCAGACGCAACAGCGCAGTAAGGCAAGCATCGGAACTCCCTAAAGGACATTCATCTATGGCATTCCCGTATGCCCAAACCCGAAGGCATCCCGAACGAATCCCGAAGCCCTCCCAACGTTTTGACGAATTTACGCCCTCGAACTCTTTTCGCATACTATCTAAGAGAGTTCGAGGGACTAATAGTGACATTACATCGCGTTTCCCATTTTAATCCAGAAAAGGTGTTGTTTTCTCAGAATTTATTTGTAAATTTGTAATTAGGATTTTTGGTTCCTAATTTTTCCATTCCTCAATTTTTTAAAGACTATGGCAAAGACGATGCTGCGACTACCAATAGGCATACAAGACTTTGAGAGCCTCCGTATAGATGGCTATACATACATTGATAAGACGGAATATGTATATCGACTTGTCAATGAAGGACGCTATTACTTTCTTTCGCGCCCACGACGCTTCGGCAAGTCATTGCTGCTGTCTACCATCAAGGCGCTGTTTCAGGGCAAGCGCAACCTGTTCAAAGGCTTGGCTATCGATCAGAAAGAGGACATAGACTGGGCAGAATACCCTATATTGCATCTTGACTTGAATACCGAGAAGTATGACAGCAGGGAAAAACTAGAAAACAAAATAAATGTTTTTCTTTCCGAACAAGAGAAACTATACGGTAGAGAAGAGTGGGAACGTTCCTTCGGCACACGTTTCGAGGGTGTAATAAAACGTGCCTACGAAAAGACTGGTCGGCGTGTAGTCATACTCGTAGATGAATATGACAAACCTATGCTGCAAGCCATAGGCAACAAAGAACTGCAAGACGAATACCGCGCAACACTCAAAGGCTTCTATGGAGCGTTAAAGTCGATGGATGGCTGCATCAAGTTCGCCATGCTGACGGGAGTTACTAAGTTTGGAAAAGTCAGCGTATTCAGCGACCTTAACAATCTAATGGATATCTCTATGCTGAGGAAATACCACAACATCTGCGGTATTACAGAAGAGGAACTGCTTGCAACTTTTGACAAAAAGATAGACGAACTGGCAGCGGACAACAATATAACTCGCGATGAGTGCATAGCCAAGCTAAAGAATATGTATGACGGCTATCACTTTAACGAATATGCCAAGGAAGGAATATACAATCCGTTCAGCGTGCTCAACACATTAAACAACGGAGATTTCCGCAGCTACTGGTTCGAGACTGGCACACCGTCGTACCTCGTAGAACTGCTGCGCCGACATCACTACAATCTGGAGCAGATGTCGAAGGCTGAGGTAACAAGCGACGTGCTTAACTGCATCGACGCAGAGTCTAACGACCCAATACCCGTAATCTACCAGAGCGGCTACCTCACCATCAAGGATTACGACCCTGAATACGAAATATATACGCTTGGATTCCCCAACGAAGAAGTGGAGAAGGGATTCATCAGGTTTCTGATGCCTTACTATCTCAATGGCGAGTAAACTTCTCTAATGCCACCCGTACAATAGAAAAATACGTCATCGAAGAGGCTTGACACAAAGAAGCCGATATTCATCAAGGAACAGGGCAACCACTCCGTACCTGCCGAATGGGCGCAGAATGTAAAGGAAGATGAAAAGTACCGAATTGAATAAGATTATGAGAAAACTCTCCTTCCCGTCTTATACAAAGAAGGGAAGATTGGCATATTCTGTCATTGAACACGAAAGTGGGACTAAATTATTGAAGGGATTTTATCTTGATTCCTCTATAAATGAGGATTGCTTCTTTATTCAGTATTTTGTCCAATCCTTGTTTGACCCTTTTCCACATCTCAACTTTAGTCTGGGAAACAGATTAGGCGGGCATCTTAATCCTTCAGAAATCGACAAAATCAACAATATGCTAAATTCGTTCAAGGAATTTGAACGTCTGACCTGTTTTTCAGACTATATTCCATTTCTAAATGCCCATCCTTATTATGGTTCGGACGTTAGCAGACTCAAATGTTATGCATTTCATTATTATCTGCAATCTGATTTTGAGAACTCAAGAATTTATTTTAATAAGATTTTAGATTTTGAAACGCATCCAAATTCTGATTGGTTTGAGGACGACATAAATATAGCCCGAGAATTTGTAGGTTTTCTTGATTCTTATTCTTACGACAAAGGTCAAGAGAGATTACTACAATGGCAAAAAGAGACTATAAGGAGTTTAAAATTAGACATTTAACCAGCTATCTGAGCCCGGTAACAGATATTTTGGCAATACAACACATAGGCACAATGAAATGCTTGTTTTATTATAATCATATTATTGCTAAACGCTAAAACATGGCAAATCAATACTTCCATCGATAATGAAGGTGTCTCATGTTGAAGTAAAAGAAATAAAGTAAAAAATGAAATTATCAGATATTAAAAAAGAATATTTCTTATTGTTGGAAGACAGAATGAAAGAATTTGGTTTTAAACCAAATAAAAAAGATTTTGCTTTCAAGAAAGAAACAAAAGACGTTCTCTTTCAAATCTCTATCATCTACAATTTTGGAGTTGAATGTGTTGAATTACTTCCTTTTATGGAAATTAAGCGAAAAGATATTCACAAAATATGTGAATTGAATAACTATGAACTCAATTATACTGCATTTATAAATCTGTTTTTGTATCAAGAGATTCTAAAAGGAAACTTTAATGACGAGACAGAATGGACTATGGGATATAACGAGACAGATCGATTTAAGGTATATAATTCTACCGACATGAAAGTCTTCTGCCATTTCTTATCTGATTTCATGACAAATGTAATGTCTTTTTTTGAGAAATATAGTATATTGAATGGAATAGACTCTTTGTTCAATACAGATCCTGAATACAAGTTTAATCCTTATTGTTCTGGAATGGATACTCATTGTATTATTGGCTTAATTTCGGCTAAATTGTGTAATCATAACTATGAAGAAATTAAGGAGGTTTACAAAAATGAATTGCACATCAATTCAAAACACCATGCAGAAAGAACCTTGAAATGTTTTGACAACTTAATAAAATATTTCGAAAAAAATCCTACTCCCTTACACTCGCAAGCGTAATGCAAACCACCTCCGACGAGGGAAAATAAAATTCATGATGAAATACTTTATCCCAAATCGGTTATTAGGATGGCTATTTTCGTGGTTACTTTCATAACCGTTTGATAACAAGCACTTTACAAATTGAATTTTCTAATGACTGCCATTAGAAAAACGAGCTTACAAGTGGCTTACTTTCAAGGCTTTACAAACTTAACCACGGATTTATGTACTTCTAACGACCGATTTGGGTTTATTATATTTTTCACACTTTGCATCATTACGAGACATACCGTTCTTGCACAAAAAGATGCAACAACGAAATCAATTAACGGACATGAGTTTGTTGATTTGAGTCTGCCGAGCGGCAATCTGTGGGCAACAACGAATATTGGAGCACGTTCAGAATTCGAGCCGGGCAACCTGTTTGCTTGGGGCGAAACTTGTCCTAAGTCTGCATATAGTTGGAACAATTACAAATATGCAAAAGGGAATTCAAGCAAGTTAACAAAATATTGCTACGATAGCGCAAGATTTGGAAACAACGGATATGCCGACACACTAAATATTTTAGAGCCGAAAGACGATGCAGCAACGGCAAACTGGGGATTTCCTTGGCACATGCCTACGCAAGAAGATTTTCGGGAATTGGCAGAATGTTGTAATTGGACATGGACAAACAGCTATAAGAACTCAGGAACAGAAGGCTTCATCGTTTCATCTACCAACGGTAACGCCATATTCCTACCTTCAGCCTGCAAATATAATCCCGATGACCCTTCTTCGGGCAAATATGGCGGATATTGGTCTTGTGTGCTTAGCCAAGAAAAATACCCGAGCCATGCATACGAACTGAACTTCGAAGAATGTCCCGATGTTGATGCACGTATAGACAGATGCTGCGGAAACAGCATCCGTGCCGTTTTCTCTCCAAACAACTCAGCCCCAAGATTCAAGAAAAAGACAAAAAAGGAATTGACTGACAAACAGATTGCCGAGATAAACAAATCTGACAAATCCACCCCCATTGAAATATTGGGCTTGAAGCCGAAACTGTGGGGAAACATAGACGGATTTTGCCATAAAATGACCGAGCAAGGATTTGTCCGCGACATCTACATGGAAGAATCCGACAATCGAAGATTCTTTTACGGAACTTACTTTGGCGATTCTTGTCACATCGTTGTCGAGTACGACATAAACACAACCTTTGTTTTCTGTGTAGAAATCAGCCTCAAGATCAAAGGAAAAGAAGATGGGCTCAGAGTTCTCGAAAAATTACGCAGAATCATGGAGAAAAAGTATGGAGTGTTTGAGAGCGAGGATATTTCCCTTGCCAGAAGACATATTGAAGGTGGGCTTATTGTATCAAAATATGAATACAATCACTACGATAAACAGTCCATTATTGAGCTATCATTTATCAACAAAAACAATATTCCAACCGAAGATTTAGAGCTATTCAAAAAAGTTTACGGACTATAAGGTTAGCGCCACATAACATACAGATTAAATGGAAAAGTTTAAAATCGATTTATTTGAGAAAGAAACGGGGAATCCTTTTCCTTCGTTTCAAGAATTGAGCAAAACAGATTGTAATATATGTTATCATCATTTCCAAGAAAAGACGCAAGTATATGATTCCCAAGTATCTGTTTTTGATAATTTTCAATCAAATGCTTTATTTATAGAGAAGTATAACGCTCTTGACGAGAACTTTGATATATTAGACGTATTTAAAAAATTGAAATTATCAAGTGATATTATATATATTGATTGGGATGAATTTCAAACAATAGATAAACTTCAAACACATGATTTCTCAAAATATTTTAGCGATATTTGGTTTCCTTACTCAGATAATATAATTATCTTTCCCCAAGATATGACTATTTTAATTATGATTAGACATGATGGTGCAATATTCTATCTTGAAAACTAAAATGAAATCTGTAAGAAGTCTGGAGTTGAAGAAAACAATTAAGATGGCAGATTTAAATATCGACGATTACTTATATTAGTTATATCATGGGAAAAAGTTTATTAGAAAGAGTAAAGCATATTAAGAATTTATTAAAATCTCCATTATACAAATGCCTATATATACTATTCCTTTGTGGAGTAGGTCTTGTATTTGTGGAGATTGCAACCATACTGTTTATTGTTGTGTGCCAATTAACCGATGCCGGCATCGTGTTTCGGCATGACAACGATATATACACAGCTTTGGGAGTGCTTTTGTTTTTTACAAATCACATTATGCACGCAATACTTAACCTTATATTGTATGAGCCTGAGTATGAAAACAAATTTAGGCTTTGGAGCAACACACACAATGGGTATATTTGCACAATCCTTACAATGGGCTTATATAATACATACCTATTGGCGGTATATTACAGAATACATGAGTATTCCAAAGATTACCTTTGCTATAGTATTCATAGTGATGATCTTGGTCTGGCGATTGAGCAAATTCCTATATTAAACATCTTCACTTATATAAAGATAATGAAGTGTTTAAGAAAAGCATATCCAGTTCTGACATGGAAGTTTATGTGGAAACTATATTTCCAAGCCCGTTTAACATCTTATCTGATTAACAACGACTATCCATATCCACAAGATGCACAACGATGGTAAATCATTTGCGTCCCTTCGGCAAGCAAGCAAACGAAGTTCGAGCGCGGAAATTCGGAGAAACAAAGCGACTAATATAAACTCTAATAATAAAATTAAAGACAGATGAAAAGACAAAAAGAGACAGTAGGATCTATATTAGAGATTAATATAGAAAATAAGTATTTCACTTATGCACAAATACTTAATGGAGTATGTGTTTTCTTTGATTATCGTAGTAAAGAACATCTGAAGGATTTCACTATTTTAGAGAATGCACCTATACTATTTTTCTTATGTGTATATAAACAAGTAATTACACAGGGAGACTGGTTAAAAGTTGGCAAGATGCCTATACGTGAAGATTGCAAGGTTATACCTAATCAATTCATTCAAGACCATTTTAATCCTGATAATATTGAAATGTATATCACCGAAACAGGGGAAATAGTTCCTTCTACAAGAGAAGAATGCATGGGATTAGAACGTTGTGCCGTGTGGGACTCAAATCACGTAGAAGACAGAATACGCGACCATTACTTGGGCGTTCCATGTGTCTGGGAAGAACCGATGAAGTGATAGTACATAATGAATGGCATCAGCCTTACCAAATTCTTGCGTCCCTTCGGCAACAAGCGAACGGAAATAGAGCGCGAAAATTCAGCAAAACAAAAGAATATTAAGCCCATGCATTTTATAACAATGAACAAATATATTTACGCAATTCTCGTCTTATTGTGTTTTGGATGCCAGCATCCAGAAAAACAACGAGTTGACAACAATATGCCTTTGACAATAAAAAATAACAAACGCTCCTTCAAAGACTTCTTAATAAAATTCAGTTCAGATTCAGTCTATCAAATAAATCATGTTTCTTTTCCAATAGAATTACGATGCAACGGATATGATTTTGAAGGAGAAGATACAACCTATATCATAGGCAATAAAGATTGGAATCATACCAATCTGTTTGATACTATAATAGACGGACAAAAGGTATCTACTATTATTGACGAGAGCAAGAATATGGCTACCATGAGAGGAGAAGAATGTGGAATTTTAGTACACTATATGTTCAAGAAAAGCAACGGTACTTGGATTCTGCATAAAATAATAGATTCTACAAATTAGAAAGCTTGTATAGATTTGCAATCACCACACATTCACGCAACTAAACAGGACAAGGGGTTGCAACCCCAGTTCTTCAACGTTGCACAAAACATTCAAGGTTCTACAAAACTACATTAACCAATACAAAACTACTATGCATGGAAAAAGAAATCAAAGCAAGCCTTGTAAAGAATAACTTAGATTTTACAAGTCATGCGTTACAGTTGTTACAGTTACAGTTCGTTTTTTGAGGTACTGTTATGTTTCTTTCAAAGTACCCCTATACTATATATAACTAATTAATAATAAATAATATATATATAAATATATATAATACGCCAGTTCGGGATAAGAAAAGTCAAATAAAAGTTGGTAATCTCGCTATTTATTTGTATCTTTATAGTTGAAAACAAACAAGTTACAAAATATAATAGCAATGATTACCAGAGACAAAGTTACAGAAATTTTCTGTATTATCGACGAGTTTGACAAGAATTTGAACGAGGAATTGAAGAAAAACCTTCGTCTGCCATCCAAAGACGGCAGCGGAAAACGTCACAGAAACCGTAAGGGAAGACTCTCCGAAAGCGAGATTATGACCATCCTCGTATGCTATCATTTTGGCACATACAAGAACTTCAAGGAGTATTATCTCAGCT
>NZ_JNKX01000054.1:0-19361 GCF_000702225.1 Bacteroides sp. Ga6A2
ACTGATGCTGCCGCTCAACGTGTGCTCAACAATGGTGAACTTGCGGACATCGGCAAGCGAGAGAATATCGACAATAAGGTTGGAATAGTCTTCGAGGCTGTCGATGCACTCGGCATCGAGAACACAGGCGTGCTCGATGCGCGCCACCTGCTTTATTTCTTCGAACAACGGAATATCGGCATCTTCGTAGGTTGGTGCTGGCTTCTTGTTGTTTACCTTCTTGGTTGTATCAACCAGCTCCAATTCGGTTTCTGACATCGGAACACCGCAGAATGTCTTTTCCGGCTCGCCTTCTACTTCTTCGAGGACGTGAAATTCATTTGTCCATAAATCATAAACATAAACTTTACTATTGACAAAACAAAATCCACATGCATTACCCGATGCTCCATTTAATTTGTAGAAATAGACGAACTTACCAGTTTCTGGTTCAATTACGGCAAGAAGTACCATTCCATCAGCATATACCATGCGCCAAATGTATCCATTGCGATAGACAAAATGCATACCTGAAAGCCACAAATTTCGACCATTGTAAACGAGTTCTGGCATTTTTCCATCATTACCATAAAGATCCAAATCACCATTTTCTAGGTCGACTCGATAAAACACCCCACTATATGTTACATAGCCATAATGCCCTATAATCTCAATACGGTCTTTTACATAGCGAATCGTTCTCCAAACAATTTTTCCGTCCATCGTCATTCGGAAAATACCGACATTGGTTACTGCAATCAAGTCATTCTTGTAAGGTAGAACGTAACACAACCTCATATCTTCTGAGAAACCGGGCATCTCTTTATTTCTGTAGTCTGGTATGAATTTTCGGACTTCGTCTTCAGGGAAAATGTCATCCATTTTTATGTGCAGAATGACATTCATCCTGTCCTCATTCATTTTGTATATATAAAGATTATAAAAATCCTTACACACAAAAATATTGTCTTTTCTTACACAAAATTTAGTCCAACCATCTAAGTCTGCCACTTTAATGCTATTCCAATTTTCTTTATCAAATCGGTATATGCCTTTTTCACTTAGAATAAACAAATAGTCCTCATAGCCATAAATCTCTGCTGGTCTATTTTCACGAGACTGATAAGAAAAGCTATGAACTACTTTTAAATCCGGCAAATAATAGAGTGTAGCACTGGCATTATCGTGTAATAAAAAATAATCGCCATTAGTTTCATAACCAAAATCTCCACTACCATGACGTATTTCACCTACGACCTTAAAATCATCAAGTCGCAGCTTGCTAATGCCGGTGCGAGTTTTGTCATAACAGTAAGCATATCCCTTACTGACGAACATTATAGAACCACCAACCTGCTTCAGAAAAACTTCTTTTAAAATCATTTCCCCAACATAGTTTTAAATTCAGCGAGTAAAAGTACTGCAAATCTTTCAGAAATGAAAAAAATCGGGCAAAAAAAATCCCCAATTTTCTGCTCGATTTTTCTAAATCAACCCGAACGAAACCCGAAGGCATCCCGAAGGAATATCATCCCACCGTTCCCCATAACCTACCCATCCACTACCCTGCATATACCTTGCCACTATTTTACATCTACAAAAAGAACAAATCGACCATAAATTGTCACTTATTAGTCCCGATTCAAGTTTAACCACCATCGAACTTTTGAGCACCCCTTTGAATTGCTTCCATATTCCTTCCAGCTTCCTTGGACGTATCTTGGACGTACCTTGAATCTACCTTCCTTCTATCTTCCTTCTTCCTACCTTCTTTCTACCTTCTTCCTACCCACCATTTTGCATTTACAAAAAGAATATTTCGTGTTATAAATGTTCCTTATAAGTCCATGGTCCTTAAAACGGAGAAATGTGAAATTACGAAAGCAAAAAAAAGGAAGACCTCAACGACATGAGAATCTTCCTTTTTTTGTAGTAACAATTTTGAAACCAACTATTTGTTTAACTTCTTCAACGCTGCATCAAGTTTGTCTTGTGAAATACCAACATATCCAACGCCGTCGTTCTCCTTCTGTCCATCAGTCAAGACATACTTCAGGAAAGCCACCACAACCGGATTGGTTGGAACGCCCTTGGTTACGAGATAAAGGTCGCGCGCTGGAGGCGAAGGAAACCTGCCGTCGGCAATTGCCTTTGTAAGCAAATCTTTTGTGGCATAGAAATCCTCGTCCTCGTCAATCTTGCCGTTTCCGTTTACATCTATTGGCAGAACCCTTATGCCATCGAGCGGTTTCTTTGTAACATTGTCGTAGGCATAGCCAATGTTGTTGAATCCGATGGCTCTCACGTTTTTCTGTACGGCTGTGGCAACACCCGGGTCGCCGTTAACGCCCTCGCCGCCAAGGTCTTCCTGATGCTTGCCAAACCACTGGGCAAAAGTCTCGGCTGCTCCGCAGGCATCGCTTCGGGTAAATACCGTTACCGGAGTGGCATCGCTTGTGCCCAGAATGCTTCCCCACGACTTAACCGAGCCTTCAATCCATATTTTAGATGCTTGCTCGGCAGTAATGCCATGCTTAACCAACTCGGCATAAAGCGGATTCTTCTCGTTGATTGTTGGCACAACGGCATCCTTCGCAACCGGAAAGCCTACCGCGCCCTTCTCAATCTCCTTGTCGCTCACCTCGCGGCTCACCATTCCAAAGTCTACCTGCTCGGCAAGCACGTCGGTCATGCCCTTGCCTGCTCCACCACCATCGACCTCGATGCTTACGTTTGGATGCAGTTTCTTGAACTCCTCGGCCCACTTTACTGCCAGAGGATAGAGGGCAAACGCGCCCGAAAGCGATATTCTGCCTTCGAGCTCGTCGCCGTTGGCACTTGCCTTGCTCTTGCTTCCGCACGACGAGACAAGTATCGGGGCTGCCAGAACCGCAGCCGCCGCAAACAGAGTTAAAATTTTTTTCTTCATTATTCCGTTATATTTTTTAAGTTAACTGCGGATATTCTGAGCAAGAATATCCTGTTCTCACAAAGAGAACAAAAGCCCAACAACCCTTTTCCGCTGCTGCTGGGCTATGAATTTAAACAACTACAGGAAAGCGTGTTACCTTTCCATTTACAATACGAAACGCATTCAGAACAGGCTCGCCCTCGGCAACATAAGGCTGCCCCGAAATGTCGGGCGAGAGCGACAGAATGAGGTACAGGATATTGGGGTCGAAAGCCAGTCTCTTGTCCTCTTCTGACGGACGGCTGGGCGACGCCGGATGACTGTGCCAGTTGCCTATGACCTTTAGAGCGTTGGCGCGCGCATACTTTATGGCGGCGAACTGCTCCTTAGGGTCGAGGCTGAAATGCTCTTCTGAATGGTCGGTGTTAGTGAGCCGATAGTTGTGCGTTATCTGAATATTCTCCGCCTCGTCTATCGTGCCGAGCACATATCCGCAACTCTCTATGGGTGCATCTTCGCGAGCCTGGGCGAGAATAGAGTCGTAAGCCTCGCGCGTTATGCGGACAATCTTTCCGCCCTCTTCCCAACCGTATTTCTTTTCTGCTTCTGTCATGTTTCTAATGATTCTTTAAATCGCATGTAGCCTGCTCGTAATCAATAAGTTCTGTTATCGTAGGATTGTCGCCGCAGATTTTGCAATGGCTGCTGTGGCGAGTGTTTATCTTACGGAAATCCATTGTCTTTGCGTTGAAAGTGAGCAACTTGTTAGTGAGCAACTCGCCCACTCCGGTAATGTATTTCAAGGTCTCTGCCGCCTGAATTGTGCCTAACATTCCGGCAATCGCGCCCAAAACGCCGGCCTGCGAACAGGTTGGAACGGCATTTGGTGGTGGCGGTGCACCGAACAGACATCGGTAACAAGCCGAGCCGGGAACGTGAGTGAACGTCTGTCCCTCGAACCGAAGGATTCCTCCGTGGCTGAACGGCTTTCCTGCCATAACGCAGGCATCATTTATCAAGAACTTAACCGGAAAGTTGTCTGTTCCGTCAACAATGAAGTCGTACTCCTTTATTATGTCGAGGGCATTGTCTGCCATCAGCAAATCCTGAATGGCATTAACCTTGATGTTCGGATTGATGGCAAGCATCTTCTCCTTTGCCGAAAGAACCTTCGGCGTATCGACATCTTTTGTGAAATGAATTACCTGTCGCTGCAAATTGCTGAGGTCAACCACATCGCCGTCGATGATTCCGATGGTACCAACGCCTGCCGCTGCCAGATAGAGCGACACGGGCGCACCAAGTCCGCCAGCACCTACGACGAGAACCTTCGCATTATTTATCTTTTCCTGCCCTTCAACGCCTACATCTTGCAGCAAGATGTGGCGGCTGTATCGCAGCAGTTCTTCTTCTGAAAAATCGTACATTAGCAACCTCCTCCCATAAAGTACAAGAAATCAACCGAGTCGTTCTCTTTTAACTGAAGTGTGTCGAACTCGGCTCTGTCAACAAACTCCTCGTTTACCTGAACGCTCACCATTTCTGGCTGAAGAACGTTGTTCAACTTTATCAAACCAGCCACCGTAAGAGGAAGCTGCACATCCTGATTTTCTCCGTTTACTACTATTTTTGCCATATTTCCTTGTTGTTTTAAATGTATTTGTTTATTGTTTCCGAAATTTTCTGTTTGTTAACCGCTCCGGTAAGCGATTCCGCAACCTCGCCGTCCTTTATTACAATAAGGGTTGGAATGTTGCGTATGCCCAGCCGCTCGGTCAGAACATCGTTGTTCTCAACGTTGTACTTTCCTACCGCTGCCTTACCCTCATACTCGTCGGCAATCTGCGCAACGATGGGCGCAAGACGGCGGCACGGAGCACACCAAGTAGCCCAGAAATCAATCAGCACCACCTTGTTGGCGGCTATGATTTCTTCGTAATTCTCGTCTGTAATCTTCAGTTCTGCCATTGTGTTTTGTTTGTGTTAATTACTGATGCAAAATTACACCAGTTCGGCAATACCTGCAATCGCCTTCAGTTGGTAATCATATCACTCATGTTTGTTATTTTCGGTTTTTCAAGAGGTCGATATTGTCGCGGATATTGTTTCTGATGGCAATACTCTGCCTTACGTCGGTGGCATTGCTCAGAACCGAAACGGTGAGATTCCCTTCCTTGTATATTGCCGGTGAGATGAAATCGCATATTTCTGGATTGTCGCAGACGCTTGCCAGAATGCCCCGCGCCTCGGCATCGTGCTTTATCTGGCGGTTGAGAGCCTCGTTCTCGGTACAGATGTAAACAAGAAATGCACCGTCGAGGTCGGCTGGTTCGTACTCTTTCTGTATGCGCGCGAATGGCAATTCGTCAAACCCTTCGTTGAATTTCGGCGATATTACTACGGCTTCGCTTACAAAACGATGCAGAATCGTTGCCTTGTGAAGTCCAACCTTTCCGCCGCCTATTATGAGGATGCGCTTGCCCGTTACGTTCAGTCCTATTGGTAGAAATGTCATGTGCGTGTGTGATTTTCAGATTTTACTAATAGCGTCGAAAGTCTCTTGGTCAGATGCCAGCAGAAGCAGCCGTTTCGGAACATCATCAGAATAAATATGTCTGAACGACTCGACCGACGACGGCGATGAGAAACGAATCTTGTCAACCGCTTCCAAACCAACTTTCTCGCCGGCAAAGAGAAGCGTTTTCCCAGCGTGCGGTTCGGCCTCGAAGCCAACCACCTCGCCAACAATTATCAGAACCGGAGTGTCCCTGAAAACGGCATACCTAAGGTCGCCTACAGTAGTATAAACAGCATTTTGCGACGGCAACGAGATATTCGTTACCAATGCCGCCGGAGTGTCTGCGCTTCTGCCGCTTTCAAGAAGTGCCTTGGCTATGCTGCTGACGTATGCGCCGCCCATGTAATATAGGAGAGTGTCGGCCTTCGGTGTCTGAATCTTCTGCCCGTGACCAAGCACGAATGCCACGCTGCGCGCCAAGCCTCTGTGCGTCAACGGAATCTGCAACAACGATGCGAGGGCGAATCCGCTACTCACTCCCGGCACAACCTCTACTTCTACCGAACGCGATTTCAGATAGTCAATCTCCTCGCGTCCGTGGGCAAAGAGCATCGGGTCGCCTCCCTTCAGGCGGACAACATTATCGCCCTTCGCCGCCCTTTCGTACAAACGTTGGTTCAGCTCGTCCTGCTCGGCGCTATGCTTTCCCGAACGCTTGCCTACATACACTTTTTCTGCCTCAAACCGACGAAGAAACTCCTCGTTGGTAAGGTCGTCGTAGAATATGGCATCGGCATTCTCCAAGGCTTTCAGACCTTTGACCGTAATAAGGTCGGGGTCGCCCGGTCCAAAGCCAACAAGCGTGACTTTTCCGTAGCCTCGGCTATCACCCTTTATAATGTTTGATGTTTTGTTCATAAATGTAGCTAAATCGATAAAAACTGTCTGCAAAATTATCAACTTTCTGCAACAAGCCAAATAGCCTTGATTTGCTACATTTATAACATAAGAATGGTAATGAATTGCAAAAACTTTAAGATCTAAAATTCAAAAAACTGTAATATACGTTCATAACTTCTTAAGAGTCACTTTTTCGATTTTCAATTTAAAATAATCAAAAAATTTACTTATCAAAATTCCACTTATCACACTTACAAAAAGCAACAAGAATGTAGAAAAATTATAAGAATCGTCTTTTATCGAAAGATAGCACTTATTTTGTAATATAATCACATGAACTATATATATTTCCAAACTTGCTTTTCCTATAACCTTAAAAAAATTAAAGTTTGCAATACTAAACAATTTACACAACACCACTACAATAAAAGGTGTAGCAAAAGCAATACTAATACTATAAGAAAAAAGACGATAAGTAAAATTAAAAAAGAAGCCTATAAAAAGAAGAACTATTGATATAAATAAATATGACTTTATTTTTTTCTCATTTATTATAGAATACGCAAGAATAACTCCATACAAAAATATCGGAATTCTATAAACTAAAGAAAAATGCTGCCAATCTAAAAAAGAAAAATCAAAAAACACATGAATTATTGCAAATACAATAAAGACGCCTATAATGACCAACAAATAAGTTTTCTTCTTACATAAAATATTGATAATAAACGGAAACAATGCATATAAAGTTAGTATAGACGGAACATACCAATCAAAATATATTCCATTTGTCCAATATCCCAAAGCCGTACACTTCCATAAAACAATAAAAAAATTATCCGAATTATTTAAAAGACATCCTATAATTACCAGAAAAAAATATATCGGATATATTCTCATTATTCGACTGATATAAAATGCCTTTACATTTCTTTTTTTACATACAGAAAATGTCAAGCCAAAACCAGACAACATCATAAAGATATCAACTCCTCCAAAACCTGCCCAACTGAACGTTGACAAATAATTTGCAAAAAGAAAAGTTTCAGCAAAACCAGAATGATACAAAATCACCCATAGAATTGCAAAACCCATCAATTCACTTCTGTATAAAGATATATTACTTATGTCAAAATAAAAGTTCTTCACGAAAAAACATTTTTATTACCTCGGAATAAACAAAAAAGAGTTCCTCAATTTTAGTTTGAAGAACTCTTTCCAGCGGTGCGTACGGGACTCGAACCCGTGACCCCATGCGTGACAGGCATGTATTCTAACCAGCTGAACTAACGCACCAGACAGTCATTTTTTTCAAATGCGATGCAAAGATAGCACTTTTTTTTGAACCAGCAACACTTTCAGAAAGAATATTTTCATTTTTTGCTAAAAAAATCTGCGCGATGACAAAAAATCACCACGCAGACGTTCTTAAAAATCTTAATATTAACAATACTTATTTGAGTGTATATTCAAGCGTTGTCACAACGCGGACTTTCTTCATGAAAGGTGTGCTTGCATCGCGGCTCTCGATAGAGAACTGTCCTTGCGATGCCGAACGGATGTCGTCAAGCTCGCTGCCGCTGTCCGATGCAAACTTCTCGGCTGTGATGCGAGCGTTCTTGGTTGCCTCCTCAACCATCTCGGGCTTTATCTTGTTAAGCCCCGTAAACTCGTAAGAAGGACTGTTGCTGCCACCGTACTCCTCGCCTACAATGGCAATATCCTGCTTCATCAACTCTGCCTGACGGTTCATCAGCGCACGAACCTTGTCTATGTTTGGCGACGTAACGGTAATAACGCTCGTTGCCTTGTAGCGGAAGTTCATAATCTCGTTGCCATAGTTATCGGCCTGACGGTCTACAATGGTTGGCGGATTGACGGATATTTCAGAGTCGGTAAGTCCGCCGCTCTTCAGAAAAGCAACAATCTTCTGATTCTTCTTTTCCAACTGTCGGTACATCTCGGCAGGGTCGTTGCCCAAATCTTTATATACGAGCGGCCATATTACTTTGTCCGCCTTTACCTCGCGCTCCGACAAGCCTTTTACCGAGACTATTCTGTCGCGGTCTTTGAAAGTTACGATACCAGAACGCACCGTGAAACCGAGAATAACGATACCAAGTGCAATGATGGCAGAAGGCAGTAATGCTGATGATTTTTCCATACTTTTAAATATTAAGTTTGCTGTTTTTGATAAAACCAATGCAAATATAAATAGGGAAAAACTCCGGACAAAGGATTTTTCCCTATTATTTAGAGATTTTTTCCAACAAACGCTTTTTTATCAGCAAAATGTGTCACTTGCCAATCTTGTATCTCAAACCAAGGCCGAAATTTAGCACGAACGGATTTTCGGTATTGAACGTGTGATACTTTCTGCCTGTCGGAATATTGAACATAAGCGATGGCTCGGCATAGGCATTAAGACTGCGGAACAGCCTGAACTCGAGTCCCGGCGATGCCACAACCGAGGCTGTTACAGGAATGTCATTCAGCCGTTGCGTCATACTTACCCTACCGTTACTTGCCGACGGCTTCAGAATCTCGGCCTTTCCGCTGACGCCAAAGCCAACCATCATTCCGCCAGACGCGTAGATGTTCCACTTCTTTCCGGCTGTAAGATTGATGCCAAGTTTCAGCGGAATGTTCAGATAATGAATTGTCTGGTCGGTATGAACCGCGCCTTTGTCAAACGTGCTACACAGTTCAGAATACACAAGTCCAGTCTGAATACTCCATTTATCATCAAGCGGAAACGCAACCTCCATACCAACATAAACTGGGCGACTATGTTCCTCGTATTCTTTTTCAACCGAACTTCCATAATCACTATCATTATATTTCGGATTCCCTGAAACCGGAGAATCAAGCCCCATATCATAAAGATCAGCATCAACGCTGCCATTCAAGAATTCTGTATCTACCGTTATTCCAGAAACGAACATCGAAACCGATGGCTTTTGTTTTGCTTTTTTAGTTTTACTGATATTTGCAGAATTCTTAGAGACATACCAAACTTTTTTCTTTTCGCTTCGGACATTATTTTCAACCACAGAATCTTTCTTTTCTGTAACGGCAACAGAAGAAGAAACTTCCACACTTTTCACAACTTTTTTTTCATCAGAAACAGAATCTTCATCTTCGTCAGTTTTGCTGAGAATTTCACCCCTGCCGATTTCTGCAACTCTGGCACGAGAGGCACGACGAGGCTCTTCGTTCAGCAGATTTTCGTCAGCAAGCGACACGTTTTTAGCATCGGTTTCACCCTCGAAATATGTGTAGAAGTAACGCATCATTCCGCAGTTAAGAGCCGCCATCAGTAAGATGACGACAGCGGCGCTACGACTCCACACAAGGCTGAAGACACGCTTCGGCTCTCGGGGTTCGGCGGCAAACGGCTCGACAGCGTCGAGTCGTGCCTCGATGCCAGCCCAAAGTCCATCAGGAATTTCATCGGATTCAAAGCCGCTAAGCTTATCCCGCAGATTTTCTTTCCATTTTTCAGCCATCTGTTAACTGCTTTACTGATTATCTAAAATGTTTCGTATCATCTTTTTAGCCCTATTGAGCTGCGAAGCCGATGAACTTTCCTTTATGCCAAGTATCTGCGCAATCTCTTTGTGCGACTTGTCTTCGAACACATAGAGATTGAGCACTGTTCGGTAGCCCGTAGGCAACTGCATTATGGCACGATGAATATCATCGGGAGTAAATTTTTCGACCTCAAGTTCCTCTTCAAAATCCGGTATATCCTCACAAATGTCGATAAACGCGCCGTGTTCCTTTTTTCTGATGAACATGAGCGACTCGTTTACAACAATGCGCGTCATCCACGAAAGAACGCTTCCCTCTTCGCGTTGCTGAAACGTACCGATGTTCATAAAAATCTTGACGTAACCTTCTTGCAGAACGTCTTTCACATCGTCTTCGTTTACGATGTATCGCTGACAAACGGCAGTCAAATAGCGAATCGTAAGACTATACAGTTGTTGCATAGCCCTACGATTTCCGCCTTTCACTTGATCGATTATCAGCCGGTAGTCTATCATAAAGTCGTCACCTTACCCATAAACAGTATTGTTCCTGTCTGGGTATCGCGTATAATGTATGCAAAAGGTTTGTTCATGTTGAATTCTATTGAACTGTTCACATCTGGTCCGGCAGAGTCGACCTTTATTACAGCCTCAGTTACAGCAGCCGCCTCAGTTCCTTCCTCATCGACCTTGATGTACGAGAATTGCTTGACAAGTGAGACGTACAAGTCTGAATGGGAAGATATGCCATTCAATTCAGCTTCTTCAGATGCAAATATCCTTTTTACGCCCAAATCTTCCAGCACTTTATTGAGCTCGATATCGTATTTCAGTTCCATTCGGGGCATACTGAGTACGAGATTCTCGCTACTTCTGCGTGTCAAAAGTTTATTGAACTCACTGTATGTCAGATTCTTGAGACAATCATCAAGCGCAACGCCTTCATCTGGAAGAATTACATCCATGCAGAACTCTCCGTTGCCGTAAGGAAACTCTGCCATGCTGTAATTATCGGCTGCGGCATATAAAAACGCCTTGCCATTCATGTACATCATGTCAACCTGACTCTCTGCGCCGTTAGCAGATGTGAATGTCTTTTTACTTGTTTTAGACTTATCGAACTTAATTGCCCACTGTCCCTTGAAATAGAGGGCATTGATAAGCGCCATCACGCAGTCGTAATCCAACGGCTTCTCTAATATCTTCGGGATACAGCCTCTTGTATTCTTACTACACCATGAGTTTATATCGTTCATGGTCTTTTCGGTCTGCAAATCAACGACTTTAGTCTCTGCATCGAAATAGTTGCTGTTTGTCTTCTTGTAGCTGTCAAGAACTGGAAATCCCTCGTCGAACCACATAGAGTTGGCAATGTTCAAAGTGGTTCTTCTGTCGCATATCGGCAGCCATGAGTTAAGTGCCTTGAAAGCTCCATTCACATCATCCTGACTCATTTTTTCAAAGCCCAGAAACTTGTTCAATTCATTGCGCGTCTCACCTTCAGCACCCGATGCAAGCATTGCCAGCGTCTCAGACAGGCTGAGGGGCGAGATTGTGAAATTTTTATTCGGCTCGGCAATGCTGTTAACCTCGTCGAAGAGTGTAAAAGCCATTTCAGACGTACTGTTGTAAACAACACCCGAGTTGGTTGGAGGACATATTACCACAATCGGGTTCGGTTCATCGGTATCCAATAAACTATTGCACGAGGCAAGTCCATTCACGGCCATAAGGGCTGAAAGAATGACGATAAAACTATTTTTTTTCATACTCCATTTTTTATGGTTTTCTGCCTATATAATGCAGCAATATAGAAAACCTTGCATGAAAAAAGTTATTTTTTTCAGTTTTTTTTATTTCAGAAGTAGTTTGTCTCTCATTTTCTGATATTTATTTCATGCAAAATAAGGCTTCAACCTATAAAAAGCGTTTAGCCTCATTTTACTTTTCTCAAAGTAATGAGAGTTATCTCTGGAGTTGCCCCGATGCGCATCGGCATTGTTCCGCCAAGACCAATATTTACATAAAGTTTCTGATTTCCAACGATGTATAAGCCGTCACAATCGGGATAAATCCATTTCGATGGAGTGAAGCCCAACACTCTGAACTGCATGGCATGCGTGTGTCCCGACAGCGTTAACGGAATGTCGGTTTTGCCAACCACCTCCTTGCGCCATTGGCTCGGGTCGTGCGTAAGCAGAATACGGAACATGCCTTCCGTTCCTTCGCACGTTTTTGCCAAGTCGCCGCGCTGAATAACGGGATGCGCGCCAACACTCTGGTTCTCGCAGCCGAGAATGGCGATGCTGTCGGCTCCATGGCGGATAATGGTATTCTCGTTTAGCAGAAGATTCCAGCCGAGGTCATTTCTTTCGGCATCAATCACCTTATTAACTTGCTGCCATCGGGCAGAATCGGAAAGATGGCGGGCATAAGGCAGATAATCGTGGTTGCCGAGAATCGAAATCACGCCGTCCTTAGCCTTCAGTTCTTTCAGAATCGGCTTGAAGCCGTCAATTTCCGACGGAGAAAGCGAAACGAGGTCGCCGGTAAAACAGACAAGGTCGGGATTGATGGCGTTAATCTCGTCGACTCTCTTCTTCAGATGTTCGGAATTGCCTTTCCATCCGTCGAGATGAAGGTCGGAAATCTGCACAATTTTGTAGCCGTCGAAGGCTCCGGGAACGCTTTCCGACTCAAAATCAAATGTCGTGACTTCGCTTCTGAATCTGCCGAAAGCATAGCCGTAAGTCATCAGAACGGAAATCAGCACAAACAAGCCTAACGCCGTGAATCCAAAGTATTTATAAGTCACCTTAAAGTTTGCGATGAACCCGACGAGTTTTGCCAGCAAATAAATTATATGCGGAACGAGGGCGAAAAGTATGCCCAGAATTACGACCGAAATAATAAAGAATTTCATACTCTAGTTTTATTATTTTGCACCCGGAGCAGCATCGTTTCCGACAAAAGATTTCGTATCGACGGCAGAAACAGACGCTCCTTTTGTAACGAATCCGTCCTTCGGAAGAAATTCGCGATGCAATTCATCTACTATCGGCTTGCTTACGCCTTTCACACTTGCCTTTCGCGGACCGGCGATGTCGAGCACAACGATGTCGTTCGCACCCTTTTTCAGCCAGCATCCCGGAACATAAAGCGTCTGCTGAGGACCAACTTCCCAGAATCTGCCGATGCAATGTCCGTTAATCCACACCAAGCCTTTGCCCCATGTGCTCATGTCAAGATAAGTGTCGCCCACCGTCTTCAACTTGAACGAAGCCCGAAAGTAAGCCGGAGATTTCTCGCCTTCAGGAATAGGAATATAACTTTTGTCCTCATAAGGCGTTCCGGTAACAGGAAAGAGGTTCACTTTCCAGTCTTTCAGATTGTAAGTAACATCATTCTTTCCGTCGGTAGTGATGGCGCAAACGCTGTTGGTAATGCCTTTCGGGTCGTTTATCAGTTTGCTGTAATTTATGCGTCCCATAGCCTCTACGAAAATGCTGAGTTCTGCGCCGGCACGCACGTCTTTCTTCAGCCTTAGCGTATTTTCGTACTTGCTTCCGCGATAGAGTCTGCCGATGACTTCGCCGTCAATCATAACGATGGCATAATCGTGCAAGTCGTTAATCTGCAGTAACGCGCCAGCCTTCAGCTCGGGCATATCGGTTGTGTACATTATGCTTCCGTAGCCCATGTCGAACTGTTCCATCGGCTTTATGTCGCGGCTTTCAATCGTTGTTGGCACATTTCCTGCACGCAGAAGCGGAGCCATCTCGCAGAATTCGATTTCAGGGAACGAAATCACCGGAATCGCCTTCGGAACAGCCGGAAGTTTCGCATCAGAATATTTCTGAAGCAACTCTCTGAGTTTAAAATATTTATCGGTCGGCGCGCCCTGCTCGTTTATCGGAGCATCGTAATCGTAAGATGTGCAGTCGGGCGCGTATCCTTTGTTATTTGCGCCAGCCCAATGGGCGAAAGATGTTCCGCCGTGAGTCATGTAGAGCGAGAACGAGATGTTATTGTCGAGCATCGTCTTGATGCCATTGACCATGGCGTCGGCAGGTCGTGTCTGGTGAGCCGAGCCCCATCCGTCGAACCATCCGCTCCAATATTCCGAGCACATCAACGGTGCGTCGGGACGCATCTTCTTTACTTTCTCAAACTGCTTCAGGACATTCGCATTGGTTCCAAAATTCATAGTCCAAAGAAGGTCGTCGAGAGCATTGTCGGTAAAATTGCTCGACCAGTCGCACTGAAAAAGCTGCACCTTGTCGAATCCCGACTCACGCAGAATATCGCGTACAGCCGAAACATACGGCTTATTCTTTCCGTACGAACCGTATTCGTTCTCAACCTGAACCATTATAATCGGTCCGCCGTTTTCAACCGTCAGCGGAGCGAGTTGCTCGCCCACTTTCTTCTCGAAAATTCGCACTCGCTCAAGAAAATAAGGGTCTTGCTCGCGGAGTTTGATATCTTTCTTCTTCAGAAGCCACCAAGGAAGTCCGCCCATCTCCCACTCGGCACAGACGTACGGACCGGGGCGGACAATTACGAACATTCCGTTTTTCTGAGCCAAACGACAGAATTCGGCAACATCATTCTGGCCCGAAAAATCGAATTCACCTTCCTGCTGTTCGTGAATATTCCAGAATACATACAAGCACAAGGTATTCATGCCCAAAGCCTTGCACATTTTTATTCTGTGTTCCCAATATGGTCGTGGAATTCGCGGATAATGAACTTCGGCTGCTTTGATAACAAACGGCTTGCCGTCCATCAGAAATGTTCCTTTTCCAACTTCAAACGAATGCGAGACAACATCGTTCTTGGCACTCAAAGGCGCAGCCATCAATGCTGCAATAAATGCGAATAGTGAAATCTTCTTAAAAAGGTTTATCATAAGAATCAAAAATATCTGTGAAAATAAACAAAAAATCACCTTCTTAATTAAGGTATGCAAATGTCGTTATTAAATACGACATTTACAATTTTTTAGTCAACGAAAATGAACGTAAAACTTCTGTTTTTATAGCGATTCTCGTTTTTTGCTATCTTTTGAACATTTTTTCAACCTGATGAATTATTTTTGAGTATATTTGCAGCAACAAAAATCAAACCAAATCAATGAAAAAATTTATCTTAACTGCAATTCTGCTCTTAGCACTTGGCAATTCCCGCGCACAAACAACAAAATCGGGTCTCGACGTGCAAGGCTTTGATTTGCAAATAGCCGGAAAACAAAATCATCTATACACAATCACAAACAAAAACGGAATGGAACTTTGCGTGATGAACTTCGGCGCGCGCGTGGTTAGTCTTACAGCTCCCGACCGCAACGGAAAGTTCGAAGATGTGGTTCTGGGCTACAAAAATGCCATAGACTACCTCAAGCGTCCGCAGAATTTCGGTGCAAACGTTGGCAGATTCGTCGGAAGAATCCTGAATGCAACATATACTTTAGATGGTCAGAAGGTGACTCTCTCGGCAAACAACAAATTTGGTGATTGCGCTCACGGCGGCGACAACAATTTTGCTCAGAAAATGTGGAATACCGAAAAAGTAGGAAAGCAAAGCATAACTTTTTCATATCTTTCGCCCGACGGCGAGAACGGTTTTCCGGGCAATCTGAAGGTTTTCGTAACCTATAAACTTACCGATGACAACGAACTCGACATCGAATACAAAGCTACAACCGACAAGCCAACAGTCGTGAACCTTACGCATCATTCGTTCTTCAACATCAGCGGAAACATGCAGCGCTCCGTCGAGGGGCAGACTCTTTGGGTTAAGGGCGACAGCATCATCGAATACGACAAAGACAAGCGCGTTACGGGCAACAAAATCGAGGTCAAAAACACAGCGTTCGACTTTACCCATCCGCATCTGATTGGTGAAAAAATTAATCAGAATCATCCACAGCTCGCAATAACAAACGGTTACGACCATTGTTGGACGATTACAAAATGGGGAGAAATAAAGAATAAAATCGCTTATATCTACGACATCACATCTGGCAGAATGATGAGCGTCTTCACCACAGAGCCGGGCTTGCAAATCTACTCAGGCAACGGCTTGAACGGTAGCGACACAGGCAAGAACAACATCAGATATCAAAGCCGAAGCGGAATCTGTTTCGAAACCTGCCACTTCCAAAACAGTCCGAATATTCCGTCATTTCCAAGCACGGTTGTTCGTCCCGGAAAGCCTTACAAAAGTCATACAATCTACAAGTTCGATGTTCTGAAATAGCAGAATCAACGACCTTTCAGAAATTTTGATAGCAGAGAATGCCACATATAAGTGCGTTGTCTGCTATCAACGTTTTTATACTTAACAAACTGCTGATTAGCATATTGCAGAAATCTAATCGGATGTCTAAGCACGTCTTTTCCCTTAGGTCGCAAAATATATCGTTTCTGAAATGTCACGAAAAGAAACAAATCCTTAGCCAACCCACTCAACAATTTCTCATCTTCATTTTCAAAGACGACCTTGCATACTTCGTCCATCGCCATTGCATAATATCCTCCAGAAAACAATGCTCCATCATTTTTCCTGAATAGATACCAATCAAGCATATGTCTTAAAGACAAGCCTTTACTAATATAATGAGTAATGGTGTGCAATGGCAGATAGTTATAATAGAACTCAGCATCAATCTTTCTTTTCCTTTTCAAAATCGAGTTAAGCAATGCCTCTTCATCTGTGGTTTCACCAAGACATTCGTCCAACAAACTATTATGATTCTCAACTGTTATTCCATCAATATGATATACTTCGTGCTTGTCGTTTCCTCCTTCATCAGGGAAAAATCCGTTATTCTGCAAAACTTCATCCAGATATGCCACAAGATCCACATCCGTACTGTATCTAAGCCACGGCGACGGATAATATTTCTGTGCAATATCCGTCCCTTTCATTATCAAAAGCACACAATCTTCTGAAGTTTCATCTAGCATTTGCTGTAATTTTTCTCGCAAAGCCAACGTCCGTTGCCAGAAGAGTTCACTCTCCTGCTCATCCTTCATCCACGTCATCATTACGCGAATATCAGGCTTAACTTCTTCCGGAAGTTTCTTTACCGACTGGAACACAATGGCTGAAACGCCTTGACGTTCTGCTAGATGCATCACATCAATCCATTGTTGCTGAGTCTGTTTCTGAATAACAACGGATTCCTCATTGCCGATATAAATCCGCAAAAGTGATAGCAATATTTGTGTGGAATTATCCATCTTCATAACAAAAGAGACTACTTTCTGAAAATAACAGAAATAGTCTCTTTTGATTTTTATTACAATCGGTTATTGATTTCGTTCCAATTTATAATCTGCCACAAAGACGACAGATAGTCAGGACGACGGTTCTGAAAATCAATGTAATACGCATGTTCCCACACATCGAAAGTTAGAAGCGGATTCAAACCTTTTGTCAAAGGATTTCCTGCATTCGTCTCTTGTGTAATGACGAGTTTTCCATCTTTGTCAGAAGATAGCCAAACCCATCCACTACCAAACAAAGTAGCACCATTCTTCTCAAACTCGGCCTTGAAAGCCTCAAATGAACCGAACTGTGCATTTATTGCATCCACAATCTTTCCTGTCGGAACATTATCCTTCACAGGCGCTTTAAACTGAGTGAAATACAAATTATGATTCAGAATCTGTCCTGCATTGTTGAAGATTCCTCCTTCACTCTTTGTCACAATCTCTTCAAGCGATAAACCTTCAAAACCTGAACCCGGCAAAAGATTGTTAAGGTTGTTCACATAAGCCTGAAGATGCTTACCATAATGGAAACTGATAGTTTCCGCACTAATCACAGGAGCCAAAGCATCAGCATTATAAGGCAACTGTATTAACTCAAACTTTCCGTTTTTCTGCAAATAATTTGTCATAATTTACGAATTTTAGATAACTGTACCGCGCAAATATAACGAATTATTCTTATGTACACAAATTAAACGGACTTTTGTTTCTTCTTTGCGTCTTCAATAAGCAAATATGCAATCGAACCCGGCGAAGGTGTGGCAGGACAGTCATCTGGCGAAAACCATTGCGCATCGGCAATTTCGTCGTCTTGCTTTGAAATCTCGCCACTCTCCCACTCTGCCGTAAAGCCAAACATCAACTGCGAAGGGAATGGCCAGCTCTGACTGCCGAAATATTTAATGTTTTTCACCTTCAATCCTGTCTCCTCCATAATTTCACGCTCTACTGCATGTTCGGCAGATTCGCCACACTCAATAAAGCCTGCAAGACAAGCATAAATATCCTGATTTCTTTGTGCATGTCGGGCAAGAAGAATTTTATCGCCTTTATGCACAAGTACAATAATGCACGGATTTATTCTCGGATAAACGATAGAGCCACAATCCTTACATTCAAAGGCAGACTCGCTTTCACGAGGTACAAGCGTAGCACCACATTTTGCACAAAAGTGAGTATCAGCACTCCATGAAGCCAAAGCCTTTGCACGAGACATTCTATAAACATTCTCCGTATCAGACACAAAGAAAACACTACGCATCGATACCAACTTATATTCAGAAGGAAGTTTTTCCTTATCAGAAATAGCCAAAACACACAAATCGTTATCTTTCTCTTCAAGGAAAGATAATGATCCACATGCTTTTTTTATGTTCAAAAGGTCGTCAAAAGTAAGTTTTTCATCATCTGAACGAAGAACAATCTCCCTACCATACACAGCATAACAAGTACATTCACTCGTTATTGGATTTATATTTAATGCCATATTCCCTTATTGTTTTTCATGCAAAATTAAGCATTTTTTCACAAAACAATATAAATATAA
Source organism: Bacteroides sp. Ga6A2 (assembly GCF_000702225.1). Classification (NCBI taxonomy): domain Bacteria; kingdom Pseudomonadati; phylum Bacteroidota; class Bacteroidia; order Bacteroidales; family Bacteroidaceae; genus Bacteroides; species Bacteroides sp. Ga6A2. The sequence continues at coordinate 18,668 of NZ_JNKX01000054.1, forward strand.
GATAAAAGGTGTAGCAAGAACATGTTTTTATGAAAGTTTTCCTGGAGGAACATTTTTTTGGAGAATATCCATAAACGCAAAAAGTCCCCCTCAGGCATTGACCTGAGGAGGACTCTCTATTCTTAAAAACGGCGGCTACCTACTCTCCCACATTGTATCGCAGTACCATCGGCGTGAGTGAGCTTAACTTCTCTGTTCGGAATGGGAAGAGGTGGAACCTCACTGCTATAACCACCTGAATATCTTTTTCTGACCTTCTTTTTTTTATTTTCTGTCAGTATTCAGTTCTTTCAACATATTGAAGCAATACAGCAGAACCGACAGTCCTACAACTCAAAGCACATATCCCTGTAAGAAAGCTGACGGGCAATTAGTAGTGCTCGGCTTTGGTGTCGCCACCTTTACACCTGCACCCTATCAACGTTGTCGTCTGCAACGACCCTGAGAGATCTAATCTTGTGGCCGGCTTCGCACTTAGATGCTTTCAGCGCTTATCCGATCCCGACTTAGATACCCGGCGGTGCACCTGGCGGCACAACCGGCAGACCAGAGGTCGGTCCAACACGGTCCTCTCGTACTAGTGTCAGAGCCACGCAAATCTCATGCGCCCACGATAGATAGAGACCGAACTGTCTCACGACGTTCTGAACCCAGCTCGCGTGCCACTTTAATGGGCGAACAGCCCAACCCTTGG
>NZ_JNKX01000055.1:0-18727 GCF_000702225.1 Bacteroides sp. Ga6A2
CAAGCGTTACTCCGCGGCTCCGAGTTTCATATGACTTGTCGGGTTGCCGCGTCCGTGAGACCTCCCCAGTTAAGAACATACTCTTTCCATCTTATCTCTGCATGATTTACCTTTGCAAGTTCCGGATAACTATTGGGCTTTGTCTTCTTGTGCAGACTCACCACACTTGCACCGGCCTTATATCATGTTCTTGTGCATCAGAGCAGATGTTTGACTCAGACTTCCTTCAGATTCCGCGTCGCCACGGACACCCTTGTCTTTGGCTGTAGCCTTCCCGTTATCAGGGCGGCTTGGGGACTTGCACCCGTTAGAGTATGCCCATGCTGGGCGAACACAAAAAATAGCGTGTAGCTCATTGAGCCACACGCTATTTGTTTTTAGTATGTCCTTATTTGTTAATTTACTTCACTTCCTCGAAGTCGGCATCCTGAACATCATCCTTGGCAGAAGATGAGCCTGCGCCCGGATTTGGTCCAGCCTGTGCTCCCGGCTGAGGACCTGCCTGCTGAGCTGCAGCGTACATCTTCTGTGCAGCGTTGTTAAGCTCGGCTGTTGCTGCGTCGATAGCTGCAAGATCCTGTGCCTTGTGAGCATCCTTCAACTTGTTGAGGGCTGTCTCAACCTCGTTCTTAACGTCGGCTGGAAGCTTGTCGCCGCTCTCCTTCAACATGTTCTCTGTCTGGAAAATCATTGAGTCAGCCTGATTAAGCTTGTCAATCTTCTCGCGCTCCTTCTTGTCGGCATCTGCGTTAGCCTCAGCCTCAGCCTTCATGCGGTCGATTTCCTCCTGGCTCAAGCCTGAAGAAGCCTCGATTCTAATCTGCTGCTCCTTGCCTGTTGCCTTATCCTTTGCAGAAACCTTAAGGATACCGTTGGCATCGATGTCGAACGAAACCTCGATCTGTGGCACACCGCGACGTGCAGGAGCAATACCCTCAAGGTTGAAGATACCAATCTGCTTGTTGTCGTTTGCCATCGGACGCTCGCCCTGAAGAACACGGATTGTTACGGCTGTCTGGTTGTCGGCAGCAGTAGAGAATGTCTCGCTCTTCTTGCAAGGGATTGTTGTGTTGGCATCGATAAGCTTTGTCATCACGCCACCGAGAGTCTCGATACCCATTGAAAGCGGAGTAACATCAAGAAGAACGATGTCGCCTACACCACCCTCTTTGTTAAGGATTGCACCCTGAATAGAAGCACCTACGGCTACCACCTCGTCTGGGTTTACGCCCTTTGAAGGCTCTTTGCCGAAGAAGTCCTTAACCAATGCCTGAACGGCTGGGATACGTGATGAACCACCAACAAGGATAACCTCGTCGATATCTGATGTGCTGATGTCAGCATCCTTTATTGCATTCTGGCAAGGAACAAGACAAGCCTGAATCAAGTTGTGAGCCAACTGCTCGAACTTAGAACGAGTCAGAGTCTTAACCAAGTGCTTTGGCACACCGCCTACGGCTGTGATGTAAGGCAGGTTGATTTCTGTTGAAGTAGAAGAAGACAACTCAATCTTAGCCTTCTCAGCAGCCTCTTTCAAACGCTGCATTGCCATTGGGTCGGCAGAAAGGTCTGCGCCCTCGTCGTTCTTGAACTCCTGAACCAACCAGTCGATGATTACCTGGTCGAAGTCGTCACCACCAAGGTGAGTATCACCGTTTGTTGAAAGAACCTCGAACACACCGCCACCGAACTCAAGGATTGAGATATCGAATGTACCACCACCAAGGTCGAACACGGCAATCTTCATATCCTTGTTTGCCTTGTCGATACCGTATGCAAGAGCGGCAGCCGTTGGCTCGTTTACGATACGCTTAACATCAAGACCTGCAATCTGACCAGCCTCCTTAGTTGCCTGACGCTGTGAGTCTGAGAAGTAAGCAGGAACTGTGATGACAGCCTCGGTAACTTCCTGACCAAGATAGTCCTCGGCAGTCTTCTTCATCTTCTGAAGAATCATTGCTGAAATCTCCTGTGGAGTGTAAAGACGGCCGTCGATGTCAACACGTGGAGTATTGTTTTCACCCTTAGCAACCTTGTAAGGAACGCGAGTAACCTCTTTCTGAACCTGATCGTAAGTCTCGCCCATGAAGCGCTTGATAGAGAAGATTGTCTTCTGTGGGTTTGTTACAGCCTGACGCTTGGCAGGATCGCCCACCTTACGCTCGCCGCCATCAACAAATGCCACGATTGACGGAGTTGTTCTCTTACCCTCGCTGTTAGCGATTACTACTGGCTCGTTGCCTTCGAATACTGAGACACAGCTATTAGTTGTTCCCAAGTCAATACCGATAATTTTTCCCATATCTTTGTTTTTTTTATTTTCTGTTAATAAATGAATTTTTATTTTCGCACTTTGACTTTTGCAAACCGCGTGCCAAAATCAGATTTACTGACAATAAATATGACAAAAATGTCAGTTTTTCTTATTTTTCTTTGGCAATAAGAATATATAATGTAACTTTGCGCCGGGTTCGAGGTTCGGGACACCACTATTATAATGTGTGCCGCCGATTAAAAGGGAATGCCGTGCAAACCGGCAACAGTACCCGCTGCTGTAAGTTCCTTATAACAGCCAACAAAAAAGCCACTGTCGCGTTCGGCGGGAAGGTGTTGGACTGCTGGAACGAGTCAGAAGACCTGCCTTGCACTCCACGAATTGTGATGTCTGCGGGATTACGGACGGCATGATTCAGGCAATGCACTATACCAAGATGAAGGCTCGATGCGAATTGGGCCATAGGGATTGTTGTATAATTATGATACTGCACACAAACATTATTTTTTTAACAAACATAATAATTATTAGCTTATGAGTAAATTTTTTACATCTGTACTTGCTGTGTTTGTTGCCATGCAGGCACACGCACAGGTTGCAACCGCAACATTCGAAGACATCAAAATTGATGCCGAGGAGTCCTTTTGGGGCAACACAACAAAAGAAGGAGAAAACTCTTGGACTTCTGGCGGTTACACATTCGGAACATACTATAGTAATGCCTATGGTTATGACTACTATTCAAACTTCGTTGTAAGCAACAACAAGAATACTGACGGTACAGGCTACACAAAGCCTTATCAGTCAACAGCAAGCGGCGCAAAGAACGGAAACAATTATGCCGTTTTTTATTTAGAAACAATCTCCTCAGCCAGTAATGAAGTAAGCCTGCCAGAAGAAGCAACAGTAAGCGGTTTCTGGGTTTGCAACACAACATACACCGCTTATGCAGTAAAATACGGATACAACCCATCAAAGATATTCGGTCAGGGCGACTATTTTAAACTGACAATGACAGGATATGACGCTAACGGCGAGGTTACAGGAACTGTTGACCAGATGCTTGTAGACTGCACCGAAGCCGGCAACTGGGTTTGCGTAAAAGACTGGCGTTGGGTTGACCTCACCTCTCTTGGCAAGGTTAAGAGCATCAAGTTCTCAATGAGCTGTACCGATAATACGTCTATGTGGATGAACACTCCTGCATATTTCTGCATGGACGATTTTGGCGGCATTGCTCCAGAGAAGAACACAGAGTATGCCAAGTTCGTTCCAAACGAAGCAACAGGCATCAATAGCGTTGAGGCTGACATGTTCGCTCCTGCTGTCAAGAAATACGAGAACGGAAAACTTGTAATCTACAAGAACGGAAGAAAATTCAGCGCAAGCGGCGTTGAACTGAAATAAAAACTATTCTCACGAAGTACAGATGTCTCTCTAACCGATGAGGCATCTGTACTCATTTTTCTTCTACCAAAGCATATCGAAACAAAAAAATATTTTAAGACTATGCGCAAAACAATAATTTCGGCAACCATGCTCCTTGCAAGCCTTACGGCCATGGCAGACAATGCCGTGGTTCTGACAACCAAGAGCGGCGAGCAGAAGTTTGTGGCTTTCGAGGACAATGTGGTTATGACAACCAACAGCAACAAACAACTTGTGCTTACATCGGGCAACGAAGTGCTGACTCTCAACATTGCCGACATCGCAAGCATCAGGACACAGGAATACGACTTTTCGGGCACAACGACAGTCGGCTCTGTTGAGGCTGATGGCGGCGAATGTCAGATTTTCGACCTCAACGGTCGCAAAATAAACTCGGTAACTCCGGGACAGATTTACATCATCAAAAAAGGTAACAAAACATCAAAAGAAATTGCAAAATGAAGAAACTACTCATTGCTATATTAGCCGTGGCAGGCAACCAAGCCTACGCACAAAGTTCGTGGACTATAAAGACAACCGACGATAAGTCATACTCTTTCCCAATAGAGAAAGTAAAAGAAGTAACCTTCACCAACGAAGAGGAGTGGCAGCCCGAAGTGGTTGAGAAAGAGGTGGTGAAGGAAGTACCTACCCTTCCGAAGGATTTTGCAAAGCAGATTGAATGGCTGAAGACAGCCGCAACATTCAGCCCATACATCTCGAAGGTGATTGACGTAGACCTTGCTCCGGGACAGTTTATCAACACTCTGCCAAATAACCTCGGCACAAAAGAGACAGCCATTGCATCGGTAGCCAACTCGATTGTTGGCAAGGTAAGCAGCATGGTTCACCTTGGCGGATGGGGCGGCTCGGTTACAGTCGGATTCGACCACCCTATCCAGAATTTCGACGGATGCGACTTCCGCGGACACGGCAATGCCTTCGTTGGCTCGTCAGAACCGGGCATCTACTATGTGGCTCAAGCCGATGAGAACGGCAATCCGAAGAAATGGTATCTGATAAAGCACGGCATGTACGACTACTCTATTCACGACTACGAGATAACATACTACAAGCCTGAAAAAGAATATGCCGAGGGCAAGAAGATAACATATCTTCAGGCAAACGGTAAAACCGCTTCGGTAAATGTTGTAAAAGATGAGTTAAGTTCAGTTCTCGTAACAAAGGACGACAAGACTTACTATGTAAAGAACGGTAACGAATATGAGGTTACGATAATCGAAGACACAAAAATAGCAAGCTTCGCACAATACATTAAGTGGACCGATAATCTCGGACATTCAGGCTACGAGCCTAAAAACTCATTCCACCAGCAGTCTTACTGGCCTGAATATGCCGGCGACAAGATTGTGATTAAGGGCGAATATCTGCCAGTAGGCACTCAAGTTACAAAGCCCGACGGCGTGAGCAACTATTATGTAAACGACCCTAAGGCATGGGGCTTTCCACTTGCCGAGGGCAAGAACTACGGAACAGGCGCATACGGCATGTGCGACACCTACACCAACGACAACGACCTCTCGTGCATCGACATAGACTGGGCTGTGGATGAAGATGGCAATCCTGCCAACCTCGACCACATCGACTTTGTTAAAGTGCAGACTGCCATACACTATCAGGCAGGAATGCTCGGCGAGAACTCTTGCGAGTTTAGGGGAATCGAAGACCTGCATCTTACGGGAAAGTTCATCAAGGTCGATACTTCCATCAAGCCAACCGTTCCTGAAAACGGATATTGGTACTGGTCGTACTAATCAAACCATCTGAATGGTAACAGAGATTGTAATAGACACGCTGCTGTCGCTATCGAACGTGGTTGTTACTGCACCCAAGATAAGCCAGACTCCGTATCAGGAACTGAAAGGCGAACAACTTCAGCTCGTATCTACCACCACGGTGGCAGATGCGCTGAAGTATTTTGCCGGCGTACAGATTAAGGATTACGGCGGACTGGGAGGCGTAAAGACGGTAAACGTGCGTTCGATGGGCGCACAGCATGTTGGCGTGTTCATAGACGGAATAAGGATAACAAACGCACAGAACGGTCAGGTTGACTTGGGCAAATATTCGCTCACCAACATGGAATCGGTGTCGCTTTACAACGGCAACAAAACGGAGATGCTGCAATCGGCATCCGAGTATGCATCGGCATCGACCGTATATCTGCAAACGCGCCAGCCTCAGACAACGGGCGGAAACATAAGCTACTCAAACGCATCGTTCGGCACAAACCGCGTTCAGGGGCATTTCGACTTTAGGAACATTGTTTCGGTTGATGGCGAATTCTGCCATTCCGACGGCGACTACCCCTTCCGCTATCAGTCAGCCTACGAAGACACGACGGGCATCCGCCGCAACTCCGACATCACGTTCTTCAGAATAGAGAGTTCGGTCTTTTACAAAGGATTCAAGGGACATCTGTATCACTACTCGTCGGAAAGAGGAATTCCCGGCGGCGTGGTTAGAAGACTTTCGGACAAGTTCAGCAACGTGGCGAGAGAATGGGACAACAACACCTTTGCACAACTCTCAAAATCAGTCGGATTCGGCAAGCTGGCAACGAAATTCAATCTGAGATATGCCTACGACTATCTGAACTACAACGCCGACTACGAGGAGAACGTGTCGATGCACTACAACAATCACTACACACAGCAAGATGTGTACGCATCTGCCACGGCATCGTACCCGGTTATCGACAATCTGAGCCTCAGCCTCTCGGCAGACGGCAGATGGTCGGACCTTGTGTGCGACGTTGCCTATTTCCACTACGTTTACCGCATAGATCTGAAATCGTCGTTCACGGCACGATACAGTCTGAAGGGCGCGCACTTCTCGGGAACGCTTCTCTACACCGACGTAAGCGACCATACCACAAAGAAAGCCGACCCGCTGCGGAAACTAACGGGAATGATTCACGGCTCGTACACGCTTGGCAAGTTTCAGATGCGATGCTTCTGGAAATCGATTTTCAGAGCACCGACACTCAACGACCTCTACTACGTTCAAGTGGGCAACCGCAATCTGAAGCCCGAATATGCCAAGCAACTTAACATCGGGGCTGACTACACGCTGACGGGCAGCACCTTCGGCACGAAAATACAAATCGACGCATACTACAACCGCATTGACGACCGAATCGTTGCCCTTCCGCTGAAGGGAACGACAAACTGGACGATGCTCAACTTTGGAAAGACGCGCTGCTACGGGCTAAACGGAACGCTGCAACTTCTGTACACCACGAAAAATGTCAGTATAGACCTTCTTAACACGGCATCGTTTCAGGACGACCGCAACAGAACGGACAAGGAGAGCGACGCGTACAACGACCTTATCCCCTACTCGCCTAAATTCTCGTGCTCGTCGGTTCTGTCGGCACAATACCGCGGATGGTCGGGCGCATTGTCGTTCATGTACGTCGGAAAACGATATTGGCTCAACGAGAACGACCTCGGCGACCCTCTGAAGGCTTACACAAACCTCGACCTGAAGATTTCGAAGACGATACGCAACTTCCTGATTTCGGCCGAGGTGAACGACATCTGCGACAATGGCTACGAGCTTATCCAGCGTTATCCGATGCCGAGCAGAAACTTCAGATTCACAATAAAATACTTCTTCAAAAACAAAGCATTATGACTAAAAGACTAATTTTTCTCGCAATAGCCGTCATCAGCCTCACTATTGCCACGGCACAGGAAAGAATCATCTTTCTGAACGAAGGCATCTGGAACTCGGACGACGGACAGGTTTCGCTGATAGAAGGCTCAACGATAACGAACAAATGGTTTCAGAAGCAGAATCCGAAAAAGAAGATTGGCGACACTCCGAACGCCATCATTCATCTGCGCGACAATCTGATTGCCATCTGCGTGAACACATCGAACATAATTCAGTACATCACCGCCGACGGCAAGGACTGCGGCGCAACGGAGAATGTTCCGAACAACCGCAAGATGGCTTCGAACGGCAGCTATCTGTACGTTACGAGCTATGCGCACACAACCGCCCTCGGCGAGAAATACACAAAGGGCTACGTTGCAAAGATTAACATCGACACGAAAGAGGTTGTAAAGACCTGCGAGGTTGGCTACGAGCCCGAAGGAATTGCGCTGTACAACGGCAAGCTGTTCGTTGCCAACTCTGGCGGATATGCCGTTACGGAGAATCACAGTCACGAAACGACCGTATCGGTTGTTGATGCCGAAACGATGCAGAAGATTACAGACATCGACACAGAGTGCATCAACCTCTTCGGAAGCATGTCGCAATGCGGCAAATACCTGTGCATAAACTCGGCTGGAAACTACGAGAGCATAGGTCCGAAGACCATCATTCTAAACTGCGACGACTACTCGTTCGTGACGTACGATTTCGCCTCGACAATAAATTGCAGCCACAACGGTAAATTCTACTGCATAGGCACAAACTTCTCGCAGATAAACGATAGTTACGATATATGCCCACAGACAATCGACCCCGAGTCGGGCATCGTTTCGGATGGCATAGGCATTGGCAGCATAGACAGCGACATTAAGAAGATGAAGAATCCGTACGATTTGTATTTTAACCCTTACACAGGCTTTATATACGTTTCAGACGCAAACGAATTCCAGTCGGCTGGCTATGTATATCAGTACAACGAGAGTGGCGTGTTGCAGAACAAATTCAAGGCATATTTGCAGCCTGCTCACTTTCTGGCTCTCCCACCAAGCGGAACAGGAATCCAAAACACTTTGTCTGATGCCTTGGACGATGCGTTCTACAATCTGCATGGCGTAAGAACGACGAATCCTACAAAAGGACAAATCTATATTTACAAGGGAAAGAAGGTTGTTTATTAATTCAGAATTCATAATTCACAATTCATAATTGCAGTTGACAATTGACAATTTTTAACTTGAAAATTGAAAATTTAAAGTTGAAAAGGCTGGATTTCAGAATTCAGAATTCCTAATTGACGATTCGGAACCAATAAGGGACGATTTGCGACGGATTTGTTCTTTTTGGAAATACAAAATAGTGGGAAGGTATAGGGAAGGTATATGCAGGGTATATGCAAGGTATATGTTGGCTATATGTTAGCTATGAATGATTGCAAATCACAAATCATACGCGAATTCGGAATGACGCTGAAAGCGTCACCTCTCAGTAACCGCAGTAACCGCAGCATCCGTAGGATCTGCGGACTAAAATGACACGAACATCATCGACCCTGAAAGCGGTCGCCCATTGCAACTGATGGGGCACTCTTTCAGAGTGCTTGCCTTTTATGAGTTCTATTCCGCAGGTCGTTCCGACCTACGGTTACTAAGCGGAGACGCCTTCAGCGTCTATGGTAGTTTTAGTCAATTGGCTAAACATGTGTCTAAACGACAGGTACAAAAGCTGCTGTTCTTATGGAAAAACAAAGTTGGTTCTGCCGAATTTCCGAATTCGGCAGCATCACTAAACGGGAGTTTGTAACTCCCATTGTCGCAAAGCGACAAGATGTCATGCGAATAACGACATCTTTTTCAGCGGTGGGAATTCTTGCGTCCCTTCGGTAGCAAGCGAACGGAGTTCGAGCGGCAAATTCCCGATTTTATTTTCTGCCAAATTACAAATTCGGCAGAACGGGGGAACAATTTATGATGGATTTATTCTTCTGGTAAATACAAAATAGTGGCAAGGTACGTCCAAGGTACGATGAAGCAACATTAAGGGTATGTTCAAGGAAGCCAGAAGGAAGTAGGTAGCAAGATAGTAGGAAGAAGGTAGCAAGAAGGTAGCAAGAAGGTAGGAAGATAGTAGCAAGGGGATAGCAAGACGAAAGTAAGAGTCGTAATTAGCCCCAAAAAAGAGTAAGGCATTGACAATTAACCCCGGAAAGGTGTCGGGGATGTTAACCTTACTCCTTATTTCTGTAAGAGGCAGAAAGCGGAGGGATTTGAACCCACGATACATGAAGGATTTCTCTCATCACCCAGTTACCTAACTTCTGGTATCAACTTTCTGCCATCTTACTTTAAAGGCAAATATAGCCACTAAATCGTCAAAAAACAAGTTTACAAGTATAAATTCGATCCTTCTTGGTATCAGTAATTGACAAATGACAAGTCCTGATATAATTGAGGCGTGACAATCGGAATTGCCACGCCTCAATATTTTCAACTTTACTTATCGATTAACTCAGGGCAGACCTCGAGCATGTAAATTGCATCAAGACTCCATGTCGAAACATCGTTAGTGTTTACCTCGGGAGCCTCGTGACGCTCGTTCGGCACTTCGGGTTGCTGAAGGATATTTACTTTCAGAGGCTTCAGATTGTTGCCATCGCGAATCAAATCTTGCCAAGCCTCACGACCCTTCTCCTTGTCGCCGTGCGCCGCAGCGTATGCCATCAGACGCGCAATGCGGAATTTGTTGCGCCTTGTCTTGTAAGCCATTTCCTTGTATCGCGTAGCAAAGTCGAGCCACGTTTTCTCCCATTCAGGCAACTTTATCATCTCCATCATCTCGTTCATCACCTCAAAGCCGCCCATAATCGTCATAAGGTGACTCGTAGCCTGCTGAGACATATCGCCTTCCTTCGAGATAACGCCAGTCTTAGGGTCGTAGCCTAGGGCTATAGGACCAGTAAAGATGCCCGACGGCAGAGCCGAGATGCTCTTCATTCCGGTTATAATCTTGTCGCGATACTTGTTGTCGCGGAAACGCTCCCAGTGAGTCATCCAGTTGCACGCGTAGCCAAGCCAGTCAGGACCGATGCTTATTCGCGCAGGAGCAGTACAGTCAGCCGTGCGAGGGTCGGCAAAACGCATTGGGTCGAGGGTAAGCAGCGTGTAATCCGAGTCGAGCTCGTCCTCCATCAACTCACCTGTGCGCTCATCGCCCGTGAGATAGTAGAAGAATCTATGCCAAGCCGACTGCGCTATTCGCACCTGCTTGCATCCGCATCCCCAGTGACTAACGTTGTGACGGCTTCCAAGTCCGGCATATTCGCCAAGGTGATACACATCGACCTCGCTTGTGTGGCGCGTCATTGCCACCGCCATGTCCCAGATGTCCGAACGACCGCTGCGCAAGAAGTTGTACCACAGCCACATATTGCTTGCCAACTCAGTATTATCCCACGCATATCCGCCAACATCGTATCGCCATTCGTGACGCACAGGGTCGTAGGCATGCATCACATCGCCATAGTTCCAGAATCCGTACCAGCCGTGCTCATCAATGGCATGTTTGTAATATTCGATATAATCGTCCAGACGCTTTTCAACATCGGCAATCTTTCCGCCCTTACTACTTGGCAGACTCCATACTCCAAAGGCGCGCTTAGCATGCAGATATTCGGGCGAGCAGATAAGCTGCGGAATCTTTGAGCCGGTGCGAGCATAGTCGGCAATACGCGATTTTCCGGGATATGCCGCCATCGGGAAGAGAATCAGCGTACTTGTGCGACCTATTCCCGTAGGAGTGCTCATGCCTGGCAGAACATCCTCGTAACTTGCCTCAAGGTCGTGCGCGTGGTCGTCGTAGTGGCGCAAATCCATCGCCTCGCTCTCTGGACTCCACAGCCACACCTTCAGCAATGCCACCGAATCGCGAGCGTTCGATACCTCCAGAGTAGACGGATACGACTGCCAGAAATCCTGAAGAGACACGCCCAATCCGCCTGTAAGGTCGCCAGCAAACACGAATCCGTCGGCGCGATACCCGTTGAACGTGCCAATCCACGGATGCTCGCCGTTTGTCTGCTTGCGGATGGAAAAGCCGTTAGCCTGCGTCTGACTAAGACGATAGTTGCCCCACGAAGCCCAGTTTTTAATCAGGAACTGCCCTTTCTGGTCGAATGTCTCAGCCTCAGGCACACGCACGCCGTCCATCTGCATCTGCTGATAGTTCTCCTTCGGAAGATTCTTGCCCTTCGGTCCGGTTGCGCCCAGCACTCTTCTGCCTACCAGCGGCTGCACAGGCTCTGCCCACACTCCGCCGTTGCCGGTAGAGAACGCTACGCTGCGGTTATACAAAGCCTCGCGCATCGGCACTTCGAACTGAAGTCCGAGCGAGCTAATGAAATCCTTGTCTTGGTCGCCGTCGTAAACAATGGTGTGAACCATCTTAACCTGTTCGCTGCCAGCGTAAAAGTAGAAACGGACAACGAACGGCAGCCATTTGCGCCCTTCGCGCTGATGCTTTCCGCTAACCTTTATCACGGCAGCCAGATTACCTTGCCTTTCTATCTCTATCTTCTCTACAGAACTGTTGTATATGTCGTTTTCGGTCGTTACCGATGTGGCGTTTGCCGAGAGCGTTTTCTTCAGCGAGCAGACGAGCGATGCCTTTCCTGCCACCTTCTGTCCCTTCAGAATCATGTGGTTCAGCAAAGCGTCAGAGCCGTCGGCAAACTCAACCTCCAAAACGCCAGTGTTCACGTTTATCGAGCCACCGTTCTTCTTTACCGTGAGTTGAGCAGAAGTCTGTTTCTTCGCGCTTTTCACGATGCTCAGTCTGTCAGCCCCAGCAGGAACGACTCCTGCAAATCCGCCCCACTTGACCGAGCCGTCTGGCCAGTAAGCCAGCGTGTAGCAGTCGAGCGGTACATTTCCTTCGGAAGTCTGAAGTTCGAACTGAGTGCCGTGCTTCACCTCGCCCTTGTCGAAAGGCACGCCCCATGTCGTTGCCGTTGGAATAGCGTACTTGTCTGTGCCAATCCAGTTCAACGCGACTTTATCAGCCGAGAAAGCCTTGCCTTTGGCTGTGTACCTGAAGTTTTTCAGCTGCGTGTGCGACCATGTCGTTCTGAATCCGAACCAGCCCGATGTGAGTTGCTTGTCTGCAAAATCAACGAGACACTCTCCGTCGATAAAATATTTCACCCTACCCTTCTGGCTCACAAGTTTGATGTGATACCAGTGGTTTGGCTTCAGAAGATGCTTCTCGTCCTTATATTCTTTCAGAATGGCAGGGCGATATTTCTCGTCCTTAATGCCACGCTCGTCACCGTCGTACTTGCGGAATCGCGTTGTGGTATTGCTGTTTCCTCCGAAGCCGAGATAATAAAGCTGAAGCGAGTAACTCTTCAGGAACACGCCGCCACGCCATTCAAGACGCTTGAAGATGTTATCCGGATTCTTCGGGTCTTGCGCCATCCAGAAGCAGTTAAGGTCACTTGTACGCTCGCCATCAGCCCTGTTATTCACCACCTGAGCGTCGTATTCTATAACCACGTCGCCAGACATGCGCTCGTTGTACCACAAAGTCAGACCTTTGGGCGAGAGCATATCAATCACTCCGTCGGACTGCAAGACCACGCGTGTGTCGGGCGATTCAGCCTCGACAGTCCATTTGTCCTGCAGATTCTGCGCAAACACCGCCGTTTGCAGCATTGCCAGAATAACAAACAAAAAATTCCTCATTCCTTTTATCTTAATGTTGTTAAAAAAATAGCCCAGAGCACAGGCTCCGGGCTATCTGTACCTATTTTTGTTTCGATTTGTCTTTCAGAATCGACTTACTTAATCATCAGTTTGATGTTCTCAACAGCCGATGCACTCTTCATACTAACTATGTATGAGCCACGCTCCAAACCAGCAGCCTTGGCAGCAGCCTCGACATTAGCCTTTGTAGACTTGAACTCGGCAACCTTAACGCCAGCAAGAGTGATAACGCTGCACTCAACTTCGGCATCGGCAGCAATCTTGTTTACAGATGTAGCAGCAACTACCTTGAGTTTACCGGTTGCAGACAAGAGTTCTGATGTATCCCATGCTAAGCCTTCAGGAAGCGGCTGGAGATTTATAGTTGGATTTCCAGAGAATCCCTTAGCCGCTGTCCATAGAATTACCTCGTCACCAACCTTTGGTTTCCAACCATTTCGATATGTAATATTTACCGTTCCGTTAAGCGTGAGTGTTCCATCACAAGTTATGTATGAACGACTTGTAGCATACTGATAACTGTTAACAATAAACAAATTAACATTAGAACCAGCAAACGCATTCAAATTATCAAGAGTTCGTATTTCTCCACTCTGGACAGCGTTCTTTGTATTACCCGGAGTAAGAGTTCCGTATACATAAAGCAATTTTGCAACACCATTTCCTTCGAGCACAGCATTTTTATTTATATATGTTGCTCCGCTACCAGTCATCGATGCTGTAGTTTTTGTATTATTCAAGAATAATACTCCGCTATTAACTCTCAACTCGCCAGCTTTACTAAGAGTTTCATCAGAAGCAACTGTCCATCTTCCAGTACCTTCTTTTGTTACTCGGCAACCTTCAATCTTTCCTGAGTAAGAGAAATCAATATTCTTTCCACCTATAGTAAGAGTATTTACCGAAGAACCCCAATATCCTGTATTTGTGATTGTTCCAGAACCTGTGAGCGCACCAATTGCAAAGTTCTTACCGTTGGTATAGACTGTTGCATTACTTGCAATGTTAAGCGTAGCCTTGCCAATTCCGTAAGTATTGTTAAAGTCGAACGTTGGGTCATAAGTGTTCTTTGCACCCTGATAAACCTTTATCGTTCCTGTAAACTCGCTCCAGTTGCCAGCGAAAGCACAGCGCACCCATGTAGCGTAAACATTCAGTGTACCCTCACCTGTCAGTTTACCAGTATAGTTACATTTTCCGTCAGGATAGAACGTAGCGGTCTTGCCCTTTGGTACAATTAAGTTAACGTTATCTGTAAAGTCGCCATAGATGCTATTGTTGTACTGAAGCGTTCCGCCGTTCAGCACAATAGTCTTTCCTGAGAAATGAACATCGCCGAAATCGTAGACAGTTCCAGAATTTACAATCAGACTGTCGTAAGCAACAGTCGCGCCGTTCAGTTTCAGAATACCAGCCCCGTCCTTCACAAGAGCCACGTTGTTTGATGTTGCCTTCGAAAT
This sequence comes from Bacteroides sp. Ga6A2, assembly GCF_000702225.1. Lineage (NCBI taxonomy): Bacteria > Pseudomonadati > Bacteroidota > Bacteroidia > Bacteroidales > Bacteroidaceae > Bacteroides > Bacteroides sp. Ga6A2. The sequence continues at coordinate 14,607 of NZ_JNKX01000055.1, forward strand.
CTTAGAGTCAACCTCAAGTGTCTTTTCGCTTGCCACCTCGATTGCAGCACCGCCGTTGCCAATCATCAATGGCTGAGACAACGACATAGACTCATTCACGGCAAGCGTAGCCTTGTTGCTGATAGAAACAACATTATCAACGCCGCCAAGTGCTCCGAAGTCGATGCCGATATTAGAAGCAAGAGAGCCAACAATCAGTTTACCGCCGTTTATCGTTGTTGTTCCGCTGTATTTATTAGCATTGTTCAGCGTAACAGTACCACTTCCGTTCTTTGTTACGTTAGCATCGCCAACCAAAGCATCGCCGGTAATAACGATGTTCTTCTCATTGTTTGCAAAAGTCAATGAATTTGGAGCCTGTTTGCCCTCCAAAACGATGTTTGTAGCCTTTGCATTGTCATCTATCACAACATTGTCGAGTTGAACGAATACATCGCTCTTGCCTGTTGCTCCGTTGTAGAAGTTATCGGTTTCCTGATTGTCCCATGTGCCGGACTTATCGCCAATCCATGTAACATCTGCCTGCTCTCGCGAGTTCTTAACGTCAAGATAGAGTTTTCCGTCCTCGTAAGCAAGCGCAAATTTATTGTAATCAATTCCCTCTACTACGATATTCTTGATGTCACCGTCAATCTTGCCAATCTCGCCAAGAAGATATTTTCCGGCAGGAAGTTTCTTAGAACCGCTGAGAATATGAGCATCAATCTGGAATACCGGAGTGCTGTATTCAGGACCGTTTTTCCAGTCTTTCTTCTCTATCTTCAGAACATTTGCCTTTACAACATCCGATGTCATGTCTGATGAATACACATCGAACACCACTCTCGAACCGAAGTTAAGGATGAGGCTGTCGGCTGCAACCGTGCCCTTAACATCCTTGCCGGCAGGACGGAGTTCAGAAGCATAGTCCATCTCGATAGCCTTGCCGAATGTTCCCTTTGAGTTGAGCACGGCAAAGCGATTGAGCCATACACGGCTGTTTGGCATCGTACCGTCGAAGTTGAGCGTTCCAGCCCAAACGTCGGTAGAGCCGCTGTAAGTCTGCTCAACGGCTGGCAAGTTAAGGATTCCATCACCCTGCTTTACAAGACGAGTGCTTCCACTGAATCCTGAGCCAAGCACATCGAGTTTGTATGTTGTGGTTGTTATTCCATAATTCTTCCCTGTTGCCTCGCTTGGCGCATTTCCCTGCACCCAAGTAGGCACGTTGAATGTTGCGATGTAAGGCTGTGCACCACTCTGAACAGTAACCTTAGCATCGGCATTCTCGCTAACAAGAATATGCTTGTCGTTCTGTGCCGACGAGATTGTTCCGCCGTTGGCAATCTCCTCGCGTCCTGTTGTTGTCAATGGCGGTGGAGCAATAGTTATGCCCTCCAGTTCGCCCAAGAAATAACTTGCGTGAGGCGGCTGATTATATCCGCACATCTGCCATACCATAGCATTGCGGTACTGATGGTCGTACCACAGCGAGTAGTTACGGTTTTCGGTAGGAATTGTTGTTGTGTATATGCGAATGTTATTGTCTGCCGTGCGCATTATCACCTCTTCGCGCCAGTCGCCGAAGATATCGCCCTGATAGCAAGGCGTATTCTTTGAGTCGTTGTTTGAGTATGCTCCAGTAAGTGTCTGCAACGTACCTACGCCGTATTTGTATATTGTTACGCCATTAACAGGCTCTTCAAGCAAATCGCCGTCCCAATAGATGCGGAAGTTTACGGTCATTCCCGTCTCGGTCATTCCGTCAACATGGTCGTTTGTTACGGTGCTGATAGGCGTATCATGTCCGCTCTTTCCTATCGAGCCCGGAAAATCGTTCGAGAAGTTACCGCACAATGAACGTCCGTCATCGTTTGTGCTTGTCTGGCGATAGTAAATCTTCGATGTAGTTGCATCACGATAGTTGTTGTCTGGCAAATCCTCGTTGCAGGCAAAAAACTCCTGTCCGTGCTTGTAAGGATTGAAGTCGCCAACATGCTGTGCATCGCCATGTCCCAATCCGGTTGTTGACAAGCCTTTTCCGTTGTCGTCAATCACCATCGAGCCCCAAACAATCTCGTCGCGTCCGTCCCAATCTACATCGGCAATGCAGTAATTGTGATAACCCTGTCCGTACCAAGGCGAACCTGCCTGATTGTTGGTCCATCTCCAACGCTCAACAAGTTCGTGAGTTGTCGGATTAACATCATACGCTATAAACTTGTGGCGTGTATAGATTCCTCTGCCCAAGAAGATGCTTGGTTTCTTGCCGTCGAGATAAGGTGCACCGAAAAAGTGCTTTGTTGAACGATGGCCGTAGTCGTCGCCCCAAGCCTTTTTGAGGTCTGTCTCACCACTTTCAAGACGCTTCAGCGGATATTCCACGCACTGGTATGGCTTTCCTGTCGCGCCATCGACATAGAGCAGATATTCTGCGCCGTCGTGCATAAACCAGTTTGTTCCACCGCCAGTTGCCGCACGGTAGTTCTTGCTGGCATCGCCCACAACGTATGTTGTGCCGTCGGCCATGTGTATTGTTGTGCCGTCGGCTGCACGGAACACAGCTTCTGCCTTTCCGTCGCCGTCCCAGTCGTATGCAACGATATTCTGCTCGTTGTTCTGGAAGTCGCCCATGTTCGGACCGCAGTTCACCCACCACAGCACCTTACCGTCTTGCTTCAAACACTCGAACAGCGAATATTCGCCGTTGTATCCAGCGCGCGGATAACTTGCGTTAATCTCGCTCTGATTGTCGTATTTCAGCAGAATTTCGACCTCGCCGTCGCCATCTACATCGGCACAGCAGGCATCGTTCGGAATATATGTAGACTTAAGCGAGGCATCGTGCTTTGGCTTAATCTCCTTCCAAGCATTTGCCAATACTCCGACAGCCTTGCTCGCAGCCTGCTCTTTTCCACGCACAACAGCCTTAATAGTGTATGTGCTGCTTGCCGAGCCGCCGGCATCGGTATAGTTTGATACCTTGAGCGGTGTACTGTTAAGCAGCACGCCGTCGCGATATATGTTGTATGAAACATCGTAATACTCCTCGGCATTTATTCGCCACGAGCAATAAACGCCGCCCGTTGTCTGCACAGCAACAAGACCGCGGTCGAGTTTGTCGGTTATACGCTGTGCCTGTGCGCTGCCCGAAAGCATTGTTGCAAGCAGCAAGACAGAAATCAGTTTTTTATGCATATTTAGATTATATTGTTAGTGTTTAGTATTAATAACTTTGCAAATATAAAATTTTAAACAAAACAAAGCGTACACAAATGTTTCAAAAATAGTTTATTTTTTTGCAAAAGACGCGCTAATAACGCATTTTTGTGATGTACGAGTAACATGTTTTTGGCAGTTTACCGACTTGTGAGATGCGCAAGCAAAGTTGTGTTGATGTACTCTTTTTGAGAACAGATAGTAATCTGTTTTACCATAAACAAGGGAGTTGAAAATTCAGAATTGACAATGAACAATGGACAATTGACAATTCATAATTCAGAATTCAAAATTGCTTTCATAATTATCGAGGGCTTATAAAGAACAATTACAACACGAATTACTCTTTTGGTAAATACAAAATAGTGGGTAGGAAGAAGGTAGCAAGAAGGTAGCAAGAAGGTAGGTAGATTCAAGGTACATTGTAGGTACATCGTGGGTATATCAAAGCAAGCCGGAAGGTATAGGGAAGAACTAACTTATAAAGGCTAATGGTTGGGAATCGTAATAGGATAACTCTTAACTGGAAATTGACAATGTAGCAATTGTGGTTAGTAAGAAGCCAATGTTAAGCCGAATTTGCCGCTCGACCTACGGTCGCTCTTACCTTTGCATCGGATTATAGATAATGTTCTAAATGTCCGATGTTAAACATCGTATAAATTTAGTTCATGCGGCAACAATTTTGTAGTTTCGCTAGAGATTGTGGCCGTGGAGGGCGAGAGCATTGTGTCGCTAGGTAAGCCGTCTGACTATATCGTTAGCAAGACCTTCGTCCGCCCTCCTTTTAAAGTCTTTAGAGTCTGAACATAGAATCGTAGCACGTCGCTGGACGATGCAGTGTCCGACAAGAGTGAAGTCGAGGAAGGCTTTGGCTATAGTCTGAACTTTAGTTATTAACCCTTTAAGAAGTTATCACGATG
>NZ_JNKX01000056.1:0-16980 GCF_000702225.1 Bacteroides sp. Ga6A2
CTTCTTCCTACCTTCTTCCTACCTTCTTCCTACCTTCTTCCTACCTTCTATTTTGTATATAATAAACGGACAATTTCTGGCGAAATTGTCCGTTATAAATCCTCGGCAATTATGAATTATTAATTGCAACTGTAAGTAACGAATTTACTTATTTTATTACGGAAACTCATGTTCTTTTTTATTTTGGTCTGCAAACAAGCCAATTTTTGCAAACTCAGCATTTCAGCTTATCAACAGACCAAAATTACCCATTAAAAAGAGCAGCAACCAACACCCCATTACCCTATTTAAACAAGCAACAACTGAAAAAAAATACAGAATAAGTTATTAAATATATAAGGTACAAACAGCAAGAATTAACAAAAAACATACTTTTTCTATAATTTTTCTTGTCAAAAGTTTGCAGGTTTGGAAAAAGTTCGTATCTTTGCATCGCTTTTGAGAACGAGAGCAACATCAAAACAAAACATGGTGCCCATAGTTCAGTTGGTTAGAGCGTCAGATTGTGGTTCTGAATGTCGTGGGTTCGAGTCCCACTGGGCACCCAACTTAATCCTGCAAATAAAAATTTGCAGGATTTTTCTTTTTAACACTTCGACAAAATCCAAACCCACCTAAAACATTAAAACGAAAAAACGAGGTAAAAATTTGTACAATACGGAAATAAAATGTATTTTTGCAAAAATACGTGTACCTTTAAGATGCAAGATATATGAAGAAATTTATACTTATCCTATTCTTTACGTTAGTTTGTTTTGCGCCAAAGGCAATGGCTATGGGCAGCAGCGAGCCTAACTTCTCGGTTGAGGAAGAAGTTTCGGCTGTATCTATCATCGCTACAGACCAAGGCGTAAGAGTTCTGAACGCAAACGGAGCAACCCTCGAGATTTACAATCTCGTGGGCGTTAAGATTGCATCGTACAGAATAGATTCAACAGACAAGAACATAACGCTAACGCTTGGCAAAGGTTGCTACCTGTTCAAGGTGCGTGGCGTTGTTAGAAAGATTTCCATCAGATAACGAATGAGTTTTTCAAAAAGTGAAGCACTTCTATTTTTCATACTAACTCTTTTCATAGGAAGTTGCCAGTCAGACAAAGTTGAATATCCAAATAAAAATCTAACGTTCGAATCGTTCGGAGAACTCCGCGACTCGGCTTATATGCTAAGCTACTCCCAGATTACAGGAGTAGCCGAACGTTTTTCTCGTAAGTACTCAGACTCTACTCTGGTAGACCGTAACAACCGAAAATATTACCGCGAAAACAACCCTATCGTCTGGTCAGACAGATTCGGCATGGCACATCAGGCCGACACAGCAATGAAGTACATCCGCAAGGGTTATGAGCATGGCATTTCTCCGAAGACCCTGTACCTTAGCAACATTAACGATTGCTATAAGCGTCTCAAAAGACTGAATTTCGACAAGAAGCACCCGATAAGCAAAGTGCTGGGCGAGTTCGACTATTACATGTCGAAGTCGTTTCTGCGCTATACCTGCGGAATGCAGTTCGGCTTTATCGACCCGTGCGACATCTTGAACCACTTCAGCGAGGACGATGACACCTGTCAGCCGAAAGTTCTCTTCGACCTCGACATCGCAAAGAACTCAAACGAATACATCGACAGCATACGTGCGCTTGCAAAGCACAACAAAATTGGCAGTCTGCTTGCCGAAGTTCAGCCTACAGACTCTATCTACAAGCAGATGCAGGCAATGTATATCGACATTACACGACACAGACCCGACACCGTAAAGCTCGACAGCGCAGATGTTGTGCGTCTTCTGCTTAACATGGAGCGTCTGCGCTGGAAGCCAACGCTGAAACGCGGAAACAAATATGTAGAAGTCAACATTCCGTCGTACACGGTGCGAGGCGTGGACTACGAAAGGCATTACATCGAGGAAATGAAGGTGGTTGTAGGCAAAAAGAACCATAACACTCCTATCCTCAGCAGCATGATAAAATGGGTTGAGATAAATCCGCAGTGGACTGTGCCTAAGAAGATTCTACGCAAGGAAACTCTTGCGGGGTACGCCAAGGACAAGAACTATCTGGCAAAGCACGACCTTAGGGTTTACGAAAAGGTTATGAAACCGAACAGCGACAGATATCAGCTGAAGCCAGTAGACATATCCAGTCTGAAGAATCCTAACGAGATTCTGAAAGAGAAATACAGCGTAAGGGAATCGCGAGGCAAACGCAGTTCTATCGGACGAATGATTTTCAGATTCGAGAACAACTTCTCGGTCTTCCTTCACGGAACACCAGAAGACTACATGTTCCGCCGCGAGAACAGAGGCGCGAGCCACGGATGCGTGCGTCTGGAACGCCCTATCGACCTGATGCTCTTTCTCTTCAACAAAGAAAAGCGCAACGACTCGCTGCTCATCGACAAAATCAGAGTAGCGACCGACCTCAAGCCGCGCACAAAGCAGGGCTACGAAAAATATCTGAAGAACAAGAAAGATAACGAAATAACATATTTTTCAAGGCTGTTCGACCCGAGCATTCCGCTGTTTATCAGATACTTTACAGTCTACCCAGACCGCAAGGACTCGCTTTGTTTCTACAAAGACAACTACAAGTACGACATGGTTCTGTGGAGTTATCTGAGCGACTACTCCGACGTACAGAAATGGCTCAAGGCGAAGTCTAAGCCTGCAAGAGTACAGTATCTCACGGGCGACGCTCTAAGAAAGAAACGCGAGGAAAAAGCCGAGCGCGAACGCAAGGAGCAAGAAAGACTCGAAAAAGAGGAAGCAAAGAAAGCCAAGGCAGAGGAGACTCTGAAGAAAAAGAAAACAGACAACAATAATTCTTCGGACAAAAACAGCCCAAAGGATAGCAAAAACAAAAAGAAGTAAGATGCTACTATCAGAACTAAAAACCGGAGACAAGGCAGTTATCGTAAAGGTAATGGGCCACGGAGGATTTCGCAAACGCATTGTCGAGATGGGATTCATCAAGGGCAACACCGTAACCGTTTTGCAGAACGCGCCTCTGAAAGACCCTATCGAATATAAAGTACTCGGATACAAAATATCGCTGAGAAGAGAAGAGGCAAACATGATTGAAGTCATCAGCGAGGAAGAGATAAAAAAACAGATTGAATCAGACAACACAAAAGCCAGCGACAGCAAAATCACGGTCTCGGAAGAGATTATGAGACAGAAGGCAAAAGACAAACGCCGAACGATAAACGTGGCTCTCGTAGGAAATCCGAACTGCGGAAAGACATCTCTCTTCAACATAGCATCGGGCGGACACGAGCACGTTGGAAACTACAGCGGCGTTACGGTAGATGCAAAAGAGGGCTTCTTCGACTTTCAAGGATACAAGTTCAGACTCATCGACCTTCCCGGAACATACTCACTATCAGCATATAGCCCCGAAGAGCTTTACGTCAGGAAATACATAATCGACCAGACTCCAGATGTTATAATAAACGTCGTAGACTCGTCTAACATTGAGCGAAATCTGTACCTCACAACTCAGTTAATCGACATGAACCTGAGAATGGTATGCGCCCTGAACATGTACGACGAACTGGAGAAAAGCGGAAACAAACTCGACTATCACTCGCTTGCAAAACTGCTCGGAGTGCCGATGATTCCGACGGTGAGCCGAAACGGACGCGGAATTGAACAGTTGTTCCACATCATCATCAACATCTACGAGGGCGGCGACTTCATAAAGGCTGACGGCTCGATAAACGAGAATGTCCTGAAAGACATTCAGGAATGGCACAAGGAAAACGTGTTTGCACCAGAGCATGCCGAGCATCTTGCTGACTTTACGAGCGAGCACGGCTTCGGCGACAAGAATGCGAAACACGCCTACCGCCACATTCATGTAAACCACGGTGCTGACCTTGAGCAGATAATCTCGCACACTCAGCACGAAATTGGCAAGAACGAGAATATCCGCTCGCGCTACTCTACCCGATTCCTCGCCATCAAGTTTCTCGAAGGCGACAAGGACATCGAGTCGATTATTGCCGAAATGCCAAACAGCAAGAAATTGCTGAGCATCCGCGAGAACGCGCAAAGGCAGATTAAAGACCTGAGTTACGAATCGCTCGACAGCGCGATAACCGATGCTAAATTCGCCTTCATACAAGGCGCATTGAAAGAGACTTACGAGCCGAACAAGGTTGAACAGAGAACCATAACGGACAAGATAGACGCCATAGCAACGCATCGCTTCTGGGCATTCCCGATATTCATATTCATTCTTTACGCGATGTTCCAATGCACATTCACCATCGGACAATATCCGATGGACTGGATTGACTGGTGCGTGAACCAAATCGGACAGCTGGTAAACACTTATATGCCAGACGGTTCGCTAAAAGATATGATTGTAGATGGAATAATCGGCGGCGTGGGAAGCGTCATCGTCTTCCTTCCAAACATCCTGATACTCTACTTGTTCATATCATTGCTCGAAGACTCTGGCTACATGGCAAGAGCCGCCTTCATCATGGACAAACTGATGCACAAGATGGGACTTCACGGAAAGTCGTTCATTCCGCTGATAATGGGTTTTGGCTGCAACGTGCCTGCCGTGATGGCTACCCGAACCATCGAGAACCGCAAGAGCCGACTAATAACAATGCTGATATTGCCGATGATGTCGTGCAGCGCCCGGCTGCCAATATACATCGTGCTGATAGGCGCATTCTTCAGCCAGTACGCAAGTCTGATAATGCTTTCAATCTACGTCACCGGAATCGTAATGAGCATCTTGCTGGCGCGAATTTTCAGCAAGTTTGTGATGAAGGGCGACGACTCTCCTTTTGTTATGGAACTTCCGCCATACCGAATGCCAACCGCAAAATCGGTAATCAGACACACGTGGGAGAAAGGTGTTCAGTATCTTCAGAAGATGGGAGGCGTTATTCTTGTAGCGAGCATAATCGTCTGGTTCTTAGGATATTTTCCTCGCCAGCAAGAGGGGCAGACCATTGCCGAGCAGCAGGAAAACTCATACATCGGCAAACTTGGAAAGAGCATCGAACCGATATTTGAGCCGATGGGCTCGAACTGGAAACTCGATGTCGGACTCATCTCTGGAATCGGAGCGAAGGAATTGGTTGTGAGCACCTTGGGCGTTCTCTACAACATCGATGAGGAAGAGGCTTCGGAAGCATCCGAGAGCATTTCGGCAAACACAAACATGAGCCATCAGTTGGCAAAGGAGATAACTCCGCTGGCGGCATACGCCTACATGCTGTTCGTGCTCATCTACTTCCCTTGCATAGCCACAATTTCAGCAATCAAAGGCGAAAGCGGCAAGTGGAAATGGGCTATATTCACCGCTGTCTACACCACTGTTCTGGCGTGGTGTGTGGCTACTGCATTCTATCAGATTGGCACCTTCATTCTGAAATAAAAAGGTAACAATAAAAGTTTTTTGCTATTTTTGCAGATTCTGAAGAAAACAATTTAAAAACAACAACAAAATACCAATGATTACATTTAGTATAGCAATCGTATTGCTAATTCTGGGTTACCTTGTCTACGGCGCGATAGTCGAGAAGATTTTCGGCACCGACAAGGACCGCAAGACACCATGCTACACCTGTGCCGACGGTGTAGACTACATTCCGATGAAAACATGGAAGGTTTACCTTATCCAGTTTCTGAACATCGCAGGAACAGGACCAATCTTCGGAGCTATTCAAGGAATTCTTTTCGGCCCTGCGGCCTATCTATGGATTGTTTTCGGCTGTATTTTCGGCGGAGCGGTTCACGACTTCCTTTCAGGAATGATTTCGATGCGCGAGAACGGAGCAAGCCTTCCCGAACTGGTTGGAAAGGAACTTGGCGACAGGGTGCGCTTCGTTATGCGACTCTTCTCGCTTGGACTGATGATTATGGTGGGCGCGGTCTTCGTAACCACTCCGGCAGGACTTCTTTCGAGCATGACAGCCAACTGGGGCTTCTTCGGAACACCGCTTTTCTGGAGCATTCTGATTTTCACTTACTACATACTCGCAACGCTTCTTCCAATCGATGCGCTTATCGGTCGCATCTACCCTATCTTCGGAATAGCATTGCTGATAATGGCAGCCGGCGTTTTCGGCGGAATCTTCATCAACAGCGGCAGTATGCCAGAGATTACCGAGGCTTTTGCCAACCATCATCCAAAAGATAATCTTCCGCTGTTCCCGATGCTGTTCATAACCATCGCCTGCGGAGCTGTGAGCGGATTCCACGCAACACAGAGTCCGATGATGGCAAGATGCCTGAAGAACGAGAAGCACGGTCGCAGAGTTTTCTACGGCGCAATGATTACCGAAGGAATCGTGGCACTTATCTGGGCTGCCGCAGCAATCAAGTTTGCCGACAGCTTTGATGTTCAGGGTGACACTCCTTACCAAAAACTGCTCGCCATCATGGCACCCGAGGGCAAGATGAATCCGGCTATTGTGGTAAATAGCATCTGCCAGACATGGCTCGGCCCTGTTGGAGCAGTACTTGCTATCCTTGGCGTTGTGGCAGCACCTGTAACATCGGGCGACACGGCGTTCCGTTCTGCCCGACTCATCACAGCCGACTTCCTGCACTTCGACCAGAGCACCATCGTTAAGCGTCTGATGCTGTGCGTGCCTATTTTCGTCATCTCTGGAATCCTGATGAGCATCAATTTCGACATTCTGTGGAGATACTTTGCATGGGCAAACCAGACTTTGAGCATCTTCACATTCTGGGCAATAACCGTATGGCTGGCTCGCCGAAAGAAGTGTTTCTACATCACGCTCATCCCTGCCTTGTTCATGACTATGGTCTGCACGGCCTACATCACCATCGACAACAATGGTCTCGGACTTCCGCAGAACATTGGATACATCATCGCAACAGCCGTTACGGCATTGCTGCTCGGTCTGTTCATCTATCATTACAGAAAAGGGCTTTCTACGGAGGGCTTAAAATTAAAATAAAAAACATTCATTAACCCAAACCAAAAACTATTTTATATGGCAAAGAAGATAGACAAACACATATGGCTGCCACTGGTACTCTTTGTGTATTTCACAGGCATGGCAGTATATTTCATTCCGCGCAACAACGAGATGACCGACACGATGAAGATTGTTACCATCGTAGTTGGCTATCTCATTGTGGCGGCTCTCTACTTCGCTCTGAAAAAGAAAAAGAAGTTGCAGAACGAACGCGAGGAAAACATGAAGAACTCCGATACTGAACAAACTAATATCAATAACAACTAAGTAAAGATGAAAGCAATTAAGTTAGCCATTCTTCTGGCGGTATCGCTCGTATGCAGCAACGCCAAGGCACAGTTCAACGAGAGCACTTACATCGTAAACGCCTCGGTTACAGGCTTGAACATCGCCTACAACGAGACAGAGAAACTGAATGCCGAAGTAGACATCTCGGCTGGTTCGTTCGTTATGGACAACTTCGCCATTTTGGGAAACATCGGCTCTAAGTTCAACAACAACGGAAACCAGAAGTTCTATATCGGAGCCGATGCACGTCTCTATACAAATTTCGGAATCTATCTCGGAGCAGGACTCGAATACAATTATCTGAGAGCCACCGACTGGAAGGGAATGATGTACGACCTTCACCTCGGATATGCATATTTTCTGAGCCGAACGGTAGCCATTGAGCCGGCATTCTACTACAAGCATGCCTTCAACGAGAAGGACAAATACGACTACGGATTCAAGATTGGATTCGGCTGTTACTTCTAAGCAAAAACAGAACAACAATTTAGGGTGATACGTTTTTACAAAATTCTGATGATAATGCTATTGTGCGCTTGCGATAAGGTGAGCGCACAATTGTGCATAAATGCTGATAACTACAGTTACGCCCCCAAGCACGAAATCAGGGCGGTGTGGCTGACAACTCTGTGCGGACTTGACTGGCCTACAACGCGTGCAACCGATGCATACAGCGTTCAGGTTCAGCAGCAGGAACTGATAAACATTCTTGACGCCTACGCGGCTGCCAAGATAAACACCGTGTTCTTTCAGACACGCATCAGAGGAACAGTATCTTACCCTTCGCAATACGAGGCGTTCGACTTTGCCTTTACCGGAAACTATGCGCAGTCGCCGGGCTACGACCCGCTTGCCTTCGCCATCGAAGAGTGCCACAAGCGCGGTATGGAATGTCATGCGTGGGTTGTAACCGTACCGTCGGGCAACACCGACATCATCGGAAAACTCGGCAATCTGAGTACAAAGGCAAAATATCCGTATCTGTGCAAGATGTACGACGGCATCTGCTATCTCGACCCTGGACATCCGGAGACGAAATACTATCTTGCAAACATCTGCAAGGAGATTGTTGAGCGATATGACGTTGACGGAATCCACATGGATTACATAAGATATCCCGACAATCCGACACGCTTTCCTGACAACGACACATTCGCCCAATACGGCGCAGGACAGCACAAAAGCGACTGGCGCAGAAACAACATCACAGCCATCGTGCGCGAGATTTTCACCACGGTGAAACAGGTAAAGCCTTATGTAAAAGTAAGTTGTTCGCCTCTCGGAAAATATTACGACACAACAGGCTACTCATCAAAAGGATGGAATGCTTGGGGCACTGTGTACCAAGATGTTAAGCGTTGGATGATTGAAGGCATCGTTGACATGATTTTCCCGATGATGTACTTCCGCAACAACGACTTCTTTCCTTTTGCCTACGACTGGCTTGAGGCAAGCAACGGTCGTCCCGTAGTACCGGGAATCGGACTCTACTTTATGGAAGAGGCTAACTGGCCGCTCGAGGACATAAAGCGCGAAATTAACGTGATGCGCACACAGGGAACAGGCGGTCAGGCATATTTCCGCTCGCAATTCTTTACGGGCAACACAAAGGGCATTTATTCGTGGCTCGCAGGTTCGGTTTACAAATACAACGCAACAGTACCAGCCATGACATGGCAGGATGCCAATCCGCCTTCACCGCTGAGCGCAATACGCGGCACAAAGACCGTCGATGCCATCACCCTCGAATGGGACAACGGATTCGATAAGGAAACGGGCTGGAACGTAACGTACAACATCTATGCCAATCCGACGACATACCCTAACGTAGAGGATGCAAGGAACATTCTTGCCACTCGATTAAGATTTCCGAACTTCAGGTATCCGACGAATGCTGACAAAGGTGCATGCCCCTACTTTGCGGTTACGGTTGTTGACCGATTCGGCAACGAAAGTCAGCCGACATTCTTCAACCCAACAACAAAGCAAGAGCGCAACACGCTCCACAACGACGGTAGCGTTCTGCAAGTGCCTGTAACAACAAAATTCGTTGGTCTGTACATCTCTAACCTCGCCGGAAGGCACATCAGAAAATCGCCATACGGCAGTCAGGTTGATATAAAAGACCTTCCGAAAGGCGCGTATCTGCTTTGGGGCGTTAAGCGCACCGACCTTCATCTCGAAAAAATAGGAATATTCATAAAAATGTGATAAAAATATTATGGAAAAGTTCGAAATAAACATACTGGGATGCGGCTCGGCGCTGCCCACCACTCGCCATTATTCAAGTTCGCAAGTGCTGAATATCCGCGAGAAACTTTATATGATTGACTGCGGAGAAGCCACACAGATGCAACTTCGCAGAAGCAAACTGAAATTCAGCCGTCTGAACCACATCTTCATCAGCCACCTGCACGGCGACCATTGCTTCGGTCTGATAGGACTGATTTCTACATTCGGACTGCTTGGCAGAACGGCAAGTCTGCACATATACGCACAGAAGGATCTGGAAACAATCCTGAAGCCACAAATTGAGTATTTCTGCAAGGGAATAACATACGAGGTTGTTTTCCACACCATAGACCCTACGAAGCACGAGATGATTCACGAGGACCGCTCGGTAGAGGTTTACAGCCTTCCGCTAAGGCATCGCGTGCCATGCTGCGGTTTTCTTTTTAAAGAAAAACCTACCCTGCCAAACATAAAAAGGGATATGATTGATGCATACAACATCCCAACGTTCATGATTCCGAGGATAAAGGCAGGCGAAAACTACATCACAAACGATGGCGACGTAGTTCCGAATGCACGTCTTGTAATTCCTGCTCCACAGCCAAGGAAATATGCCTATTGCAGCGACACAATGTATATTCCCGACACGCTTGTGCCGCAGATTATGGATTGCGACCTTCTGTTTCACGAAGCAACATTTGCCAACGACAATTTGCCACGCGCCAAAGAAACGTGCCACAGCACCGCAGAACAGGCCGCAGACATCGCAAAACTGAGTCGGGCAAGAAAACTGCTCATCGGACATTTTTCGGCGCGCTACGAAGACGAAAGCGTTCTTCTGAAAGAAGCACAGAAAATATTCATGAATACAGAACTGAGCAGAGAAAATATGGTTGTAAAACTATAAAAAGAGCGAGACAAAAATCGTTTTGATTATTGCCTCGCTCTTTTTTATCTCAGTTCCTTCAGAATCTGCTTTAAATTACCAAGGTTCAACAGCGTTGTCGATGTTACTACACCGTCTCCATTTATCGGATATTTCGTTACCGTAAAATGAAGCAGTCTGTCAAATTGGTCAACCTTGATTCTTGTCGACTTCCATTCGTCGTCCTTCTCTTTTATCGAATAAACCAACGGAGAAAGTTCTTTCTTCTTAGCCTTTCCGTATTCAAGAAGTTTCTCCACGAAGAAGGTCAAATCGGCCTTGCCTGCAAACTTAATAACAACTCCAGCCTTCTGTCTGTACTCAATGTCTCTGAAATCGTTGTCGTCAAAGACCTCGAAAGTCCAACAATCCGCCATTGTCGTTTCCAACTTTTCGTTTTGGTCTGTATCAATCGAAATCTTGAATTTTCCACAAAACTCCATCTGAGCAGAAACATTCTGCACTGCAAAAGTGAGAAATACGGCAACAATAAGATATTTCAACTTATTTTTCATCCTTGTACTTGTTTCGTTCGCCATACAAACAGCCGAATCCATTCCCCATTTACAACCACTGCAAACGGCAGAGCCGCACTCATATATTTCATCGGCTATTGTATAAATATAATTACGGCGTGCAAATATAGTGTTTATTTCTTATATTTTCATATCTTTGCCATCAAAAATAGCAATATGATAAACGAAATTCTGAAAAATATACAGATTGAGAATCTGAACGAGATGCAAAACGCGGCCTTGAAAGCCACGTCGAAACAAGTTATGATTTTCAGTCCTACAGGAAGCGGAAAGACCGTTGCCTTCCTGCTTCCGCTTATTCAACGACTGCGCAAGGACATCAACGGAGTGCAGGCTGTAATCATTGCACCGAGTCGCGAACTGGCCTTGCAGATTGACAGCGTAATAAAGAGTATGCGCACACCTTTCACATCTGTTGCAGTCTACGGTGGAAGAGCCGCAATGGACGAACACAGAACGATAAAGAGCCTAAATCCGACAATCATCATCGGAACTCCGGGACGACTGAACGACCATCTGAAAAAAGGAAACTTCAGCACAGTTGTGGCAAGCAATCTGATTATCGATGAGTTCGACAAATGTCTTGAACTCGGTTTCATGAAGGAGATGACCGAGGTTTTGCAGCAACTCGACAAGGTCGAATACAGAATGCTGACATCTGCCACACAACTAAACAGCGAGGAGCAGGAACGCGAAGCCAAAAAGGATTTCGCACGACTTAACGCGCTGCTTGGCGGAATGCATTCATACAAAGTGCTCAACTTTCTTGAGGACAGCACAGAACGCGATGCCAGAATCAACGTCTACAAGGTAGATTCGCCAGAGAAGGACAAACTGAACACTCTTTTCAATCTTCTTTGTCAGTTGGGCGAACAGCAGAGCATCGTCTTCGTAAACTACCGCGAGAGCGTTGAACGCACGGCAAAATTCCTGAAGCAGCAAGGCATCTTCTGCGAATATTTTCACGGCGGAATGGACCAAGATCTTCGCGAGCGCGCCCTCTACCGATTCAGAAACGGAAGTTGCAACGTATTCGTAAGCACCGATTTGGCGGCACGCGGACTCGACATCGAGGCGGTAGACAACGTGATACACTATCACCTGCCGCTGAATGCCGAAGCATTTGTGCATCGCAACGGACGTACGGCAAGATGGGACAAGACCGGCAACGCATACATCATCGTAGGTCCTGAAGAAACGGCTCTCGACGAATGGCAGGCAAGCGATTTCGAACTGAAGGTGGGCGAATTCACAGTCTCAACCCCGAAATGGATTACTATATATATAGGTAGAGGCAAGAAAGACAAACTGAACAAGGTAGACATCGTAGGATTTCTGTGCAAACAGGGCGGCTTGCAGAAAGACGAAATCGGTCAGATTGACGTGATGGCACACCACAGTTACGTTGCCGTTGCAAGAAAAAAGGCGAAACAGATGCTTTCTAACACATCGGGATTAAAGATTAAAAATCAAAAGACAATTATCGAGATTAGTAAATAATTATAATCAATTTATTCAAAAGTTGCACTATTTTTAACATTTTTGTAAAATTAGTTTTGTTATGCAACTTTTTTTGAGTAAATTCGCCGCGATTTTTTTAATGTAGGAATAACTAATAATCAATTTATAAAACAAACATCAAATGAAAAAGCATAATTTCAATGCCGGACCATCTATCCTCCCACGCGAGGTTATCGAGGCTACAGCAAGCGCTTGCCTTGATTTTAACGGATCAGGTCTTTCACTTATGGAAATCAGCCACCGTGCAAAAGATTTCCAGCCAGTTGTTGACGAAGCAGTTGCTTTGTTCAAGGAACTTCTCGACATTCCTGAGGGTTACTCGGTTCTGTTCCTTGGTGGTGGTGCGAGCTTGGAATTCTGTATGGTTCCTTACAACTTCCTTGAGAAGAAGGCTGCATACCTTAACACAGGTGTTTGGGCAAAGAAGGCAATAAAGGAGGCTAAGGCTTTCGGTGAGGTTGTTGAGGTTGCATCTTCTGCAGATACAACTTACAACTATATTCCAAAGAAGTTTGAAATTCCAGCCGATGCCGACTATTTCCACTTCACATCTAACAACACAATCTACGGTACTGAGATTCGCAAGGACTTGGATTCTCCAGTTCCATTGATTAGCGATATGTCATCAGATATCTTCTCACGTCCTATCGACGTTGCAAAGTACAACTGTATCTACGGTGGTGCTCAGAAGAATCTTGCAATGGCAGGTCTTACTTTCGTTATCGTAAAGAACGATGCTCTTGGCAAGGTAACTCGCCACATCCCAACAATGCTCGACTATCGCACTCATGTTGATGGCGGCTCAATGTTCAACACTCCTCCTGTAGTTCCTATCTACTGCGCACTTCAGAACCTTAAGTGGATTAAGAAGATGGGTGGTGTAGAGGCTATGGACAAGCGTGCCAAGGAGCGTGCCGAGATTCTGTACAACGCTATCGATTCTTCTAAGATATTCCGTCCAACAATTCTTGATCCAGAGGATCGTTCAATCATGAACATCTGCTGGGTAATGAAGGACGAGTACAAGGAGCTTGAGGCTGACGCAATGAAGCACTTCACAGAGGCTGGCATGGTTGGCGTTAAGGGCCACCGTTCAGTAGGCGGTTTCCGTGCATCTTGCTACAACGCCATGACTGTAGAGAGCGTTCAGGCTCTTGTTGACAGCATGAAGGCTTTCGAGGCTAAGCACTAATAAAATACACCCAACAGAAAGGCTCATGCAAATGGGCCTTTTTTTGCTTTTATAGCAAGATTCAACTAAAAGAAAAACAAACAATTAACAAACAAAATAATGACTAAGGTATTAGTAGCAACAGAAAAGCCTTTTGCAGCAGTTGCAGTTGAAGGCATTAAAAAAGAGATTGAAGCAGCTGGTTTCGAACTTGCACTTCTTGAAAAGTACACAGAGAAGGCTCAGCTTCTCGATGCAGTTAAGGATGTTGACGCACTTATCATACGTTCAGACAAAGTTACTGCAGAGGTTCTCGACGCTGCAAAGAATCTGAAGATTGTTGTCCGCGCAGGCGCAGGCTACGACAATGTTGACCTTGAAGCTGCAACTGCTCACAATGTTGTTGTAATGAACACTCCGGGCCAGAACTCAAACGCAGTTGCCGAGCTTGTTTTCGGTATGCTCGTTTACGCTGTTCGTAACTTCTACAACGGCAAGGCAGGTACAGAGTTGAAGGGCAAGAAGCTTGGTATCCTCGCATTCGGTCAGGTTGGCCGCAACGTGGCTCGCATCGCTGCAGGCTTCGGCATGGATATCTACGCTTACGATGCTTTCTGCCCAGCTGACGCTATCGAGGCTGCTGGTGTTCACGCAGTTGCTTCACAGGCTGAACTGTTCAAGACTTGCGACATCGTTTCTCTTCACATCCCTGCAACAGCAGAGACTAAGCAGAGCATCAACTACGACCTCTGCTCAACTCTGAAGAAGGGCGCAATCATCATCAATACTGCCCGCAAGGAGGTTATCGACGAGGCTGGCCTCATCAAACTGATGGAAGAGCGCGAAGACTTGAAGTACATCACCGACATCATGCCTGATGCTAACGACGAGTTCGCTTCTAAGTTCGAGGGTCGCTACTTCTCAACTCCTAAGAAGATGGGTGCTCAGACTGCCGAGGCTAACATCAACGCTGGTATTGCAGCAGCAAAGCAGATTGTAGGCTTCATCAAGGAAGGTATTACTAAGTTCCAAGTTAACAAGTAATTATCAGAATACAGTACTATGCACATTGCAAGGCTCTGTGCATAGTACTTTTTCCTTTTCTCAGAAGATATATAACCTTGACAAATAGCATAACCCTATGCTAATGCTACAAGACTGAATAATACACACAAAACTTTTTCAGAAAATATAAAAAGACTAAAATATGGCAATTATAAAACCATTCAAAGGCATCCGCCCACCAAAAGACTTGGTCGAGAAGGTAGAAAGCCGTCCTTACGACGTTCTCGACTCTGAAGAGGCTCGCGCCGAGGCTGGCGACAACGAGATGTCACTCTATCACATCATCAAGCCCGAAATAGACTTTCCAGTAGGAACATCGGAATACGATCCGCGCGTGTACGAGAAGGCTGCCGAGAACTTCAAGAAATTCCAGGACAACGGATGGCTTGTTCAAGACGAGAAGGAGCAATACTACATCTATGCACAGACCATGAACGGAAAGACACAGTACGGTCTGGTTATTGGCGCATACGTTAACGACTACATGACAAACGTGATAAAGAAGCACGAACTTACACGCCGCGACAAGGAGGAAGACAGAATGAAGCATGTTCGCGTGAACAACGCAAACATCGAACCTGTGTTCTTTGCATATCCCGACAACAAGGTTCTTGACGAACTTGTAAAGAAATACACTAAGACAACTCCAGAATACGATTTCATCGCCCCTGTAGACGGTTTCGGACACAAGTTCTGGATTATCAGCGACGATGCCGACATCAAGACCGTAACGAAGGAGTTTGCCGACATGCCGTCGCTCTACATTGCCGACGGACATCACCGCTCGGCTGCCGCTGCTCTTGTAGGCGCAGAGAAGGCAAAGCAGAACCCAAATCACAAGGGCGACGAGGAATACAACTACTTTATGGCCGTGGCATTTCCTGCAAGCCAGCTGACAATCCTCGACTACAACAGAGTTGTGAAAGACCTTAACGGACTCTCTTCCGAGCAGTTCCTTGAGGCTCTGAAGAAGAACTTCGATGTAGAGAAGAAGGGCGAGGCAGAATACAAGCCTCAGCAGTTGCACGAATTCTCGCTCTACCTCGACAACAACTGGTACTCGCTCAAGGCTAAGGAAGGAACATACGACAACAACGACCCTATCGGCGTTCTCGACGTAGATATTTCGAGCCGTCTTATCCTTGACGAGATTCTTGGCATAAAGGATTTGCGCAGCGACAAGCGAATTGACTTTGTTGGCGGTCTGCGCGGTCTGAAAGAACTGAAGCGCCGCGTTGACAACGGCGAAATGCGAACCGCACTTGCACTCTACCCTGTCTCAATGCAGCAGATTATGGACATAGCCGACAGTGGCAAGATTATGCCTCCAAAGGCTACATGGTTCGAGCCAAAACTCCGTTCTGGACTAATTATTCACAAGTTGAGCTAAATAAACATTCGATAAAAAGTTCCGCAACCGTCATGGATTTGCGGAATTTTTTTTGGGGACATTACAAATGACTTTGGGTAAGGTGCTCGTCTCGAACGAATCCCGAAGGCATCCCGAACTTTCCGGCTTGCTTGACCGTATCTTCCACGTACCTTCCAACTTACCAGAACGTTCCTTGACGCTATTTTGTGTTTACCAAAAGGTAAAAAAATCTACTTATTCTATAATTTTGAATTCTCAATTATAAATTGATAATTTCAACTTTTTACAAAAGAAATTGTCAACTGCAATTGCAAACTGCATCAATATACGCTTTGTCGAACCTTCCCCCTTGCTATCCCCTTACTATACCCCTCTTGCTACCCCCTACCTAAAAAGGACTTTTTTTGCCACTTTTTTGCATAATAACGCCCAATTCCGTATATCCATACCGATTAAATATGCAATATACTGGCACACATTTATAAATGTTGTGAGTTTGTGATAGGCTCATTCCCTAAGCAGGCAGCAAAAGTTCTATAGTATAATTGCAATAATACGGAACTATCAAAAAAGTTTGCGACACGTCACAAAAGTAAGTCTCACAAAACATCCGTCCCTAAAGCCACACAAAATAAAGCAGAAGAAAAAAGCAATCAAAAAAGGAGGGTGTGTCAAAATAGGCACATCCTTTTTTTATATCAAAGCCCCGACTTTCTCAAGCCAGGGCTTCGTTATGTCGTAAAGTTTTCGTATCTTTACAACATGCAATATAAAATGCAACAAAGATACCACTTTCGTCCGTATTCTCCAAATCAGACGATACTTTTTCCTCAGAGAATCGACAAGGACATTGCCCAGGACGACCCAGTCCGTCTTGTGAGCAGCGTAGTTAACAGTT
>NZ_JNKX01000057.1:0-16406 GCF_000702225.1 Bacteroides sp. Ga6A2
TCCAAGGAACGTCCAAGGAACGTCCAAGGAACGTCCAAGGAACGTCCAAGGAACGTCCAAGGAACGTCCAAGGAACGTCCAAGGAACGTCCAAGGTATATCCAGAGTAGGTGGTTTAGAATCTAATCAGATAGGTTTTTATGCAAAAAAAATCCCACACCGGGGTGCTGGGATTCCTCTATTCTTAAGTATCTGTTTACTTGTAGAACTCTTTTTTGCCTGCGCTAAGAGTGTTCTGGTGTGTGCCTTTGCCGATGACACCACTGGTCACAACCACATCGTTTCCCACATCTTTGTCCTCATCGTCTCATAGAACGACTTTGGTGTTACACACTGTTGCGACAAACTGTTTGCCATGAGTAAAAGTTTCTTCATAAAAATTTATTTGGTTTGTGACTAAATGATGTTGGCTACAAAATTAGTGCATATCCTCCTATTCCAGAATAAAGGATATTACATTGGCTGAAAGAAATCGTTCAATACAACATTTTCTGCTGCATTGAACGATTTATGTCTGAATGAATTAGTCTTGGCAAATCTTCAAGTCGCTGACGGTGACGGAGCCGCCATAGTTATTGATGCTCCAGCAGTTCTTCTGGATGCCGTAAATGCGTTGGGTGTAGGCGCAGACGTCATTGATGTACATCACGAGAACTGAGTTGTCGGTATAGATGTCGATGTTATAGGTGTTATTGGCAGGTCGCTCGAACCAGTATCCGTCGGCTGCCTCTATGAACCCTTTGCCTTCCTTACCCTCTTGCTCAAAGTTGACCTTGCGATGGTTCTCGTCCTCGGGATTTACCACTATCGTATAGTATTTCTTGGAGTCGGTGCCGCGGACGAAGGAGATGCCGAACTTGTCCCAATTGTTGGAGGTCTTGACCGTGAAAGAAATGTGGTTGCAACTAGCCAGGCGATTATAAAGCACGTATGCATCGTCGCCACTGAGCGTGCCATTGCTATAGCCGTTCGACTCCATCACGTTGGCCGATGCCGTCTGCCCGTATTTGGCTGCCATGGCGGGTACGGCTCCGAGTGTCAGTGTGCCGTCTTGATGCTGGATGATTTTATGGCAGACGAGAGAACCAGACCAGTTTGGCTCATTGCCGTCGCCAGCACCTACGTTGACGTTCTTCTCGTGGATGTCGGCTCCAGAGCGGAAGGGACACCATCCCCAAATGAAGCGGTCGGTACCGTTAGAGGCAGTCTTTCCTGCATAGAAGGCGCGGCTGTCGAGCACTCCCTCGTGACCGTCGGCAGGCCATTTGGGACCGTCGTTGAAGCAAGCCTTCAACTCGTCGTAGCTTTTGGCCATCATGTACTTCACCTTGCGGCTCCAGCTGGCTCTGAAGCTTTCGCTATAGACGAGATACCAATAATCACCCATCTTAAAGATGTCGGGACATTCGAGCATACGGTCCCATATCATCTTGAAGCGGCCTACGTGCTCCCAGTTCTTCATGTCGCTGCTCTTGAACTCGGCAAAGCAGGGGTCGCCGCCGCCGTTGGGATAGGTGGCGATGACCATGTGGTAGAGGTTGTCGTCGGCGACGAAAATCTGCGGGTCGCGGAAGTCGTTGCCAGAGTAGCCGAAGTCGGGGCCGTTGAGCGTCCAAAGCTCGTCCTTTGTCCAAGTCTTGAAGTCGGCGGATGTGGCACGCATCACCACCTCACGGTTCTTGCAGTTGCCATTGTGGCCCGTATAATAGATATAATAGATGCCATCCTTCTCGTAGGCACAGCCCGTACCGAGTGCTGCATCCTGCTGGTAGTCGTTGTCGCCGAAGGGCAGCACCTCACCGAGTGACTCGTAGTGGGCACCGTCGTTGGTTGATACTCCCCAAATGGGATGGAAGCGATGGCTCAGATTGTTGGTGAACTCCTGCAGGTAGAGCACCTTGAAGTCGCCGGCCTTCTGGTCGAAGAAGGGCATGGGGTCGCCAACACGGCCTACAGATGGTGTGTAGTAGGTGTCGAAACTTTGGGCATCGGTGGAGGCGAAAAAGGTAGTGGTTTCAGCCCAGTCTTTATCGGGGTCGCCGCTGAACTCGTTGTCGCTGCATGCCGTCAGTGTAGAGGCTGACAACATGAGCGCGAATACTGAATATAGCATAGTCTTCATAATTTTTTTGTTTATTTGGTTAGATAATCGAATGCATTGAGCAAAATCTTGCCCATGTTGTTGTGGTAATGCGACGTGTAAGGAGTAGGAGAGTTCCAGTCGTAGAGACCTGAGCCAAGACAGATGATGCCACCCTTGCCGAACTCGCCGCTATAGGCCTTCAACTCCCATGCGTTCACGCTGTTGTCGCCAGTCAGTGCACGACCGCCAGTTTTGGCTTCCACGGCATCCTTTCCGCTCTGGTAGGTGTCCCAGAATCCAAACTGCGACGTGGTGTTGCAGATGGTGTAGTCCTTGTCGAGCGTATAGACGGCATTGTCGGGAGCGCCGGGATAGGTAGCCAGACCGTTCCACAGCGGATGGGTGATGTCGTAGGCAAAGGTATGCCAAGGGTCGTCGCCCATCAAGTCGGATCCTTCGCCGCCTCCGCCACCCCAGACGTTGTTGGGATAAGCGTCCTCAGGCATGGCACCTAGAGCAATGGCGTAGTTCACTGCCGAGCGTCCGAGAACGAATGCACCGCCCTTCTGCCAGAAGTCTTTCATGCGTGCCAGTGCAGTCATAGCACCTTGTTCAGCCTCTGCAAAACCGTTGTAGTTGCCATACGATGAGCAGTGACGGTGGAAGAAGATGAGTTTGCATTTATCCAATGAAATGTTGCCGTTGGCGATGTCGCTCCAAGAAGCGTAGGCAGCGCTGGCAATGTTGCCGGTGAGCCATTTTGCGGCAGCCTTTTCCTCGTCGTTCAGCAGCTCGATGTTCTCGGCATTGCCTACGAACAGAGCCACAGGATCCTGAATCTGGGTGACGTAGACCGTATATACCGTATTGGCGGTGTTATCATTCAGTGTAATCTGGAACGGCTCGGTGAAGTTTCCCTTCGTACCGCTTGCTGGGCTACAAGTCGCATCCTCGCTGCACGCCACCTCGAAGGTGGCATTGCTGAGGTCGATACCGCTGTTGGTCATTACGCTGACGGTGACAGTCTTGTCCTCCTGGTTAATGGCACCCTTGATACCTTCGAGCATGAAGAGCGACATCAGTGCCTCGTCATTGCGAACACTTACCTGATAGTCCATCACGAGGTCACCATTACTGACGTGGAGGTTGCGGTCTGCGTCGAAGTTCAGGTGGTCGCCCACCTTCATATTGGTTTGGGCACCTGCTGATACGCAAAGAGCGGTGATTTCCATGTTGCTCTTCTCGGTGAAATCCACAGGTACCTTTATCTTTATTTGGCGCTTCTCTGTATTGATGAGACCTTCGTATTGTCCGTTGAGCACAAACTTTTCCACGAAGCAAGTACTACTGACATTAATCGAGCCTGTATTGTCATCGTTGCAAGAGGAGAGTACCGTGAGGGCTGCAACGATGTTGCAGCATAGAAGGACACGGCTGAGGAGGTTTTTTATTCTTGTTTTCATGTCTTGGGGTTGTTTTTTTTGTTTTATTATTGCCATGGCGAGCCTAATTACCATTGTCCGCAGTTCTGGGTGTAGTGCCCGTTAGATGCAGCCATTTGTTCGTATGGAATGGGCAGGTACTCGTTCTTATTGGCAGTGAACTGCGAGCCGTTGAGGAAGTTCATCTTCTGGCTTTCGCTGGTGTAGTACTTGTTCAGAACGTTAGCAGCGTCGCCCCAACGCACGAGGTCGAAGAAGCGTTCACTCTCGAGAGCCAGCTCCAAGCGGCGTTCCATCTTGATAATCTTCATTGTCTCTTCCTTCGAGAAGGAGCCATTGTATTTACCAACAGCATAGTGTACGCCATATTTATTTGGATAGTTTGACACCACGCTGGCGGTAGCCATGCCTGCTGCACGTTCGCGCACCTGGTTCACGAGTGCAAGAGCCTCGGTAGTCTGCCCCAGCTGAGCCAGGGCTTCGGCACGCATCAGTAGCACGTCGGCATAGCGGAATACAACGCGGTTCATGCAACTGGCCCACTGCGAGTCGCACAGGAAGAGATAGTTGTTGGTTAGTGCTGGATCAACATTCTGTTTCAGCGAAACAAAGTAGCCGAAGGTTCCACCCGAACGGCTCCAGGCGTTGCTCTCGCTCATCATGAAGTTGGTATTGAACATATAGGGAGTGCCCGGAACACCTACTGTGACGAACAGACGGGGATCAACAGTCTCGGCAGAGCCTACGGTGTACTCTTTTTCAGCAAAAGTGTCGAGCATGGGCAGGCCATTGCTGTTGGTACGATAGGCACTTACCAGATTATGCGATGGCTTATAGAAGTCGCAACCTGAGTCATGAACCTTGGGAATGCATGGTACGATAAGGCGATTGGAGAAGTTCAGGTTGCCATATACGGTGCCGTCGTTCTTGGAATACTGGATGGCCCAGATACTCTCGCGGCCGTTTTCGTACTGCTCCTCGGGACGGAAATTGTTGTGCAGGTCTATCTCAAGACCATAGCCATTGTAAAGAGAGGCGTTGGTGTATTCAACAACCTTCTGTAAATCTGCTTCGTTGATGCTTGTCACCTGATTCGTATTGGCATCATCCTGACGGTAGGCCTTATAAAGGTATACCTTAGCCAGAAAAGCAGCACAGGCAGCCTTTGTAGGACGCCCCTTGTCGGCTTGCGTTGCGGGCAGTATCTTATAAGCATCTTCGAGGTCGTTGATAATCTGTTGCCAGCCCTCGTCGTTTGTGTATTCAGTGTTTGAGAGGTTGTTGTAGTCCTCTTCCGTCATATTGGGCTTGTTCACGAATGGGATTTTCTTGAACAAACGCTTCAGTTGGAAATGTCCGTAGGCACGCAGGAACTTCATCTCGGCAGTGCGCTGCTGAATGGTAGTGCTCTCCTGATCAGAACTTGCCAGAATATCGAGAGAGAGACTGACGCGAGAGAGATAGTTGTATAACTTTGTCCAGATAGAACTGAATGGCCAGTCGGTGGTCATTACACCCGTGCTCTTCTCCAGTCTGTGGAACGGTTCGCCGTCTGAGAAGTCAGAACCGCCAACGTAGGCATCGTCTGAGCGAGTGTCGTAGTTCCAGAGTGAGAAACTGGCGTTCATATCCTCAATGGAAACCAGTCCTGCGTATGCCGAAATCAGCACATTGTCGATATACTCAGGGCTCTTCACCTCGTCCTGAGTCAGTGTGGCCTGCGGCACCTGTTCTTCGAGGAAGTTTGAACATGACATCAAACCACAGATTACGCAGGTTGCGCAGATAGTTCTATATATTGTCTTCATAACTGTAATTCGTTTAATTCGTGAAATTGGTCATTTAAAAGCCTACGTTCACTCCGAAAGTTAGGTTGAGTGGAATAGGGTAGTTGAATCCTGGGTTCTCAGGATCGGCTCCCGAGAATTTGCCGCTCTTGATGGTCAGCAGGTTCTGGGCCGATAAGTATAGGCGGATGCGGTTCATGCGCAACTTGTCTATAATGCCCTTTGGCAAGTTATAGCCCAACTGGATGGTGCGCAGCTTGCAATAGGAGCCATTCTCAATGTAATACGAAGATACGCGGCCTTCATTATTGGTGTCGCTCGTAGTCAGGGCGGGGATGTCGCTACCTGTATTAGCAGGATTCCATGCGTTGAGAGCACGGATGCCCTTGTTGAGGTAAGGCACGTTGATTGCAGAATTTGCCCAGAAGTCGGTCTGCGACTTATAGCCGCGACAGTCAACGTCCACACCCTGCACGCCCTGCCAGAACATGGTCAGGTCGAAGTTCTTGTACTGCAAGTATATGTTCAGACCCCAGGTGAAGTCGGGTGTAGGGTCGTAAATCCAGTCTTGGTCAGCCTCGGTGATGATGCCGTCGCCGTTCAGGTCCTTATATCGGATGCGGCCGAGTCCGGCACCCTCTTGACGTGCGTGGTTGTCAATCTCATCCTGGCTCTTGAAAATGCCGTCGGTGATATAACCCACCTGCGAGAACATCGGGTGACCAACAACGCTCTTCACGCCATTGCCGCCGTACTTACCATTGGCAGCAACAGTCTCAGGCAGTTTGGTAATTTCGTTCACGTACTTACTGATGTTACCATTGATGTCCCATGAGAATCCGTTGGCCAGAGTGTGACGATATCCGATACTGAACTCCCAACCATTGTTCTTCACCTCGCCGGCGTTAATCCACTGGCCTGAGCCTTCACCCATGGCGGCAATACCTTCCATGAAGAGCAGGATGTCGGTGGTCTTCTTATGGAACCAGTCGAACGAGCCGTAGATTTCATTCCCCAGGACGGCGAAGTCGACGCCAATATTGTGCTGCGTAGTGGTTTCCCACTTGATGTCCTCATTGCCACGCTGGTTGCGTATATAACCATTGGCAAGGGCGTAGCCGCCGTTTCTTCCGGAAATGTCGTAGGAGGTTCCTGCCTGACCGCTGCCCCAGAGTCCTGTTGACACCACTGATTTATAGAGTGTGTAACGTGCGGTGTTCGAGATTTCCTGGTTGCCGGTCTGTCCCCAAGAATAGCGTGCTTTCAGATTGTCGAGCCATTTCACGCCTTGCATAAACTTCTCCTGAGAGAGACGCCATCCTGCGCTGACAGAGGGGAACGTACCGTACTGGTTGTTGGTACCGAAGCGGCTGGAGCCATCACGACGGATGGTGAACGAAGCCATATACTTGTCGTCGTAGGTGTAGTTCACCTTGCCGAAGAAGGATACGAGGCTGAACCCGTCGCCACTGCCCTCAGCCAGTTGTTTGCCAGCACCTGCACTTGGCCACATGTAGTCGGTGTTCAGAATGGCCTGTTCGTAACGCTTGGCGCTCTGCCATGTAAAGTTTTGACGGTTCAGCTCCATACCGACCATAGCGTCGCCACGATGCTTGCCAATCTCCACATTGTAAGTGGCAATGGCATTCCACATCCAGCGCATCCAGTGTTCCTGCTTGCTCTCGGCAGCAGAGTCTGTACGCCTTACCTTACCATTTTCAATGGGATAGGTAAAGAAACGCTGCTCCTTTTGGGTGTAGTCCATACCCAAAGTGGTGCGAACCATGAAGTTCTTGAATGGGGTGATGCTCAGGTGTACGTCGCCGAACATGCGCCACTGGGTATATTCGTTGTCTTTGGTATTGTCAATCATGCTAAGTGGGGACTCACGCTCTGAATAAGCACCAAGAGCCTGGGCATACTTTCCGTTCTCTGCATAAATGGGAAAGTTGGGGTTGAACTCAAGGGCATGTTCTAATACGCCATCAGGAGCATCAACGCCTTTTGTGCGATTAATGGTGAAGTTTTCGCCTATCACCACATTGCCGTCGAACAGCTTATAGTCGGCATTGGCACGGCCTGAGAGACGGTTGAAGTACGAGTCCTTGATGGTTCCCTGATTATCATAGTAGCCAAGCGAGAAGAAAGAACTGCCTTTCTCTGAGCCATTGCTCACCGATACATTATATTGTTGTACCACACCTGTGCGCGTAATCTCCTTAAACCAGTCGGTATCACCTGCACGTACCGTACCATTCTCGTCGAGGAACATGTTCATGGTCATGCCGTTCAGCACGGGGGTGCTGTTCTTGTCGTAACTCCAGTCATAGTTATATCCCAGATTGTTGTTCGAGGGGTTGATGCCATCATTCACGCATGCCTGCCAGTAGGCACGTCCCCATTCACTGGCATTCATGGTCTCAATCTTGTTTGTATAGAACGAGGCTGCCACACTGCCGTCGAAATTCACCTTCACCTTGCCGTCCTTGCCCTTCTTGGTAGTGATAATAATCACACCGTTGGCAGCACGAGAACCGTAGATAGAGGCTGAGGCGGCATCCTTCAGTACCTGGATGCTCTCAATGTCGTTGCCGTTCAACTCGTGCATACCGGCTTTCGTGGGCACACCATCGATGATGTAAAGCGGGTCGTTGTCATTCAGTGTTCCCACACCACGGATGCGAATCGTAGCAGCGCCGCTCGGGTTACCGTCGGCCTGGATATTCATGCCAGGCACACGTCCTTGCAGGGCCTTCATCGGGTTGTTTTCGTTCTGCTTGGCTATATCGTCTATGCTCACCGTCGAAATGGCACCAGTCAGGTCGGTCTTGCGCTGGCTGGTGTAACCCGTCACCACCACTTCCTGCAACAGTTTTGCGTCATCTTTCATCGTTACCTTCATACCTTGTTGTGCAAGCACTTCTACTGTTTGGTAGCCAACGTACGAGATGACGAGGGTGGCATCCTTGTTCACTTTGATTTTGAAGTTGCCATCGAAGTCGGTCACCGTACCGTTAGACGTACCCTTCTCCTTCACCGTGGCGCCGATAACCACTTCACCGAAGTCATCGACCACCGTTCCCGTTACCTCCGTCTGAGCGCACATTATGGTGCATAGCAAAAGCGAGAGGAAACTCAAAAACAATCGTTTCGTTTGTTTCATTTGCCTTACGTTTTTAGTTGATATTTTTGTTATGATTTCTGCCGTAAATATACTAACTATCTCATGCCGTGGCATAAAAAATATCGTTCACTCCGTGCAAAATATGTTGCAATGAAACATTTTTGCGATGGAATGAACGATATTTCACAATCCTTGTTCTTATTTCCTCACGTCGCCGGGCACCATGCCGTATTCTTCCTTAAAGCATTTGGTGAAGTAGCTGGGGGCAGTAAAGCCGACAGCGTAGGCCACTTCCGAGACACTCTTGTCGGTGGTGAGCAACAACTGATAGGCGCGATTCAGACGGGCGGTGCGCAAAAGCTCGACGGGCGACGAGCCTGTGACGGCCTTCACTTTGCGATACAACTGTACACGGCTCAGATTCATGTCGGCTGCCAGATCTTCGACACTTACGTTGCTGTCCTCCAGACGCGCCTCGATGACCTCCTTGAAACTGGCGATGAAATGTGAGACGGCAACGGGTTCGTTGTCATAAGTATTGTCTGACGCCTCTGAACTATCTGATTCATCTGACGTTGCTGTAGGTTCAGAAGCAACAGGAACTTCTTCAGGCTTAAGATTCCACAGCGTATTGACTACACGTTCTCTCTGTAATGCAATCTTGCGAAGGTGGTAAAGGTAGAATAGTACGAATACTACGACTAATAAAACTATGATACCCAATGCCAGCCAGTTGATGATGCGCTGTGTGTCAAGTTTATGCAGGTAGGTGTCGGCCTTCTTGTGCAATGAGTCCAGTTGGACGGTCTGGCGCATGATCTCCTCGTTTTCCATTAGCAGCACTTTGGCATTGTCGCGGGTGACGAGGGCCGACATCAGCATCGTTTCTTTGTCGTAGGGCTTGCCATCGAGTATGCGGATGGCTAAGTCAATAATCTGGTCGCCATGGGTGGGGTAGATATACGATGCGTCGAGCAAAGAATCGCGCACCAATTGTATGCCGCCGTTTTCACCTGGCAAACCATCTATGCCGCAGTATAATACGTCTTTACCAAGTGCATTTCTTGCTCCCATCGCCGTACGGTCGTTAGCACCAAACACCAAATCTACGTGCACATCTTTATTATTGGCAAGCCACTGCTGGGTGGTCTCGTAGGCTGTAGGTTCCGTCCAGTCACCCTGTAGCGAGGCCACCACCTCAATGCCGGGTGCTTTATTTACGGCATCCATGAAACCATTATGCCGCTCGATGGCGGGCGACGACCCTTCTAGACCCTTTACCTCCAGAACAGTGCCCTGCCCGTGAAGCCGCGAGACAATATATTCACCCATCACACGCCCCATCTCATAGTTGTCGGCACTGATAAAGGCGGTATATTTTTGTGAATTTGTCTTACGCTCGAAAACAATCACGGGGATACCTTTGTCGTATGCTCGGTCGATGGCAGGCGAGATGGTCTGCACCTGATTAGGTGCCACGATCAACAAGTCAATGCCATTATTCACGAGGCTGTCAATCTGCTCCACCTGTCGCTCGTCACTATCGTAGGCTGCAGCAAACTTCAGTTCTACATTATCATGGAAATAAGTACCCATACGCAACTCTGCATTCTGTTTGTCACGCCAGATGTCATTCGAACACTGTGATATTCCGATACGATACTTCACTTTGTCTCCTGAGCAAGAGACAAGTACCGCAGCCAATACAAATAGAAAAAAGAATCTTTGTCGCATATTTGTTTAGTTTAAGTGTTACAATTTATCCAACTATATCTTATAGCACGTGCATTACTATGTGAAGCAATCAACGGTGTTCTACATAGACTTTCTGGTTCGGGGGGATGGCAAAAATCCTTGGCAAAGAGGTGGAAGGCATCGTCAGGGATTTCATCGTAGAAGCGTAAGCCTACCTGATAATCGTCTGAATAGGAGTTGTCGGGAAGTGGCTTGCCCTC
This sequence comes from Bacteroides sp. Ga6A2, assembly GCF_000702225.1. Classification (NCBI taxonomy): domain Bacteria; kingdom Pseudomonadati; phylum Bacteroidota; class Bacteroidia; order Bacteroidales; family Bacteroidaceae; genus Bacteroides; species Bacteroides sp. Ga6A2. The sequence continues at coordinate 10,391 of NZ_JNKX01000057.1, forward strand.
CTTGATGCAATTGGTAAATTTATGGGGATAGGCATCAGCCATACAAAAAACCAGACAGCCACCTTTCTCATTAGCCAAAGCAACAACATATCCTACTATGCAATGCCTGCGGTCACGAGGGTCGGCCTTTTGGCCTCCAGCAAACAGGTAGTTATGCTCTGCCTTCTTGAATTCTGTGTGGTCTTCATGCTTACGGAGTTTCTGCAATTCTTCTATCAAACTCATCGTATTCTTAAATTCTTGGTGCAAAGATACAATTATTTTTTTTTGAATTGGGCAAGATTTTTGGTACTATTTCTTAAATTAACGCATATTTTAAGGCTCTTTTCCACATAATGACTGATTATATGCCCAAAAGCAGATTCTGTGCCATGCTATGGTACAAGTTCATCTTAGCTTTGCATCAAAAACTGACATAAGCGAAATGAAGAAGAGCCTAAAAGAAATATCGGAGAAGATTCAGAAGTTGTCAAGAGACGACTACAATGAATTGATGGCATTGTTGGCCTCAATTTCAAAAGAAGAGAAAGAAGAGAGCACCTATGATTTTGTGCTAGAGGTCAAATCATCAGAAATAACAAGATGCCCTTATTGTGGCAAAACACATATAGTACGGAACGGTCATCGCAAGGACGGAGTGCAAAAGTTCATGTGCATGGATTGCAGACGTTCGTTTGTGCCGACGACAAACACAATCTTTTCATACAGCCACAAGCCACTTTCAGTATGGAAATCCTACATAAACGAGATGATTTCCAGAAATGGACTGACAGAGAGTTCGAGGAATTGTGACATGAACATTAAGACAGCTTTCCTGTGGAGACATAAGATACTGACTTCCCTGTGCCAGATGGAGGATTCCGTGAAACTGGAGGGCATAAGCGAGGCGGACGAGACATTCTTTGCCCTGTCTTTCAAGGGAAACCGAAGGGCATTTTCTGACGGCGAGGCCAACAGGCTTCCAAGAAAGAGAGGTGGAGGCGTACACCAAAGAGGTCTTTCAAAGGAACAGGTCTGCGTCCCATGTGCAGTTGACAGATACCACAAGTCTGTGTCTAAAATCGCCTCCCTGGGAGCCTGTTCGACGGAAGACCTGAAAAGAACGCTGGGAAACCGATTTGCGGAAGGTGCTACTATTTGCAGCGACGGAAACTCCATTTACAAGGGATTCGCCGATGAATACGGAATAGACCTTGTCCAGATTAAAGGAGGCAAGAAAGGCTTCGGACTGTTCCACATCCAACATTTGAATTCATATCACAGCTTCCTAAAGGATTTTATCCGTTCTTTCCGTGGCGTATCAACGAAATATCTTAACGGATATCTTGCATGGAACAATTTCATAAATTATGCGAAAGAAGTCCGGCAAGAAAAAATGAATATATTGAAGGTATGGCTGGTTCGTTGTGGAAGGCATGTGACTGGTAAAAGTGTGTATTCCATGCAGAGCATTCCTTGCTTTTAACCCAAAACGGTCATTAGAAAAAATAAGTAGCAAAATGTAAGTTGGTTTAATTATTCAGAGTCAATCATTAGCACTTTTTGCTTATATTTTATAGGCTCTGGATACTTATCTGAACATTATGTAAGGCAAAATTTCTAATGACCGATTTGGGTTTAATCTTTATACAAATCAGTCTAAAAATGGAAAAGAGCCTATTTTAAACATAACACTCTGGTTATAAGAAGGCTGTTTTTTTTCTAAAACAAATATATTTTTTATCTTGTTTTCTTTTGTTTTAGTTAGAGACAGAAAAAACGTTCATTGCACGCATTTTTGTTGCAGTGAACGTTTTTTCATAGTCTTTGTATCATTATTTACAGCCTAATTAGTGGAAAGAAGTTAAATTTGCAACAGATTTATAACTTAATTTAAGTTTCGGAAGTTAATAAAGATGTGAATATATTAGGTACAAGAAAGTCTTTGAAATCTTGCATATATCGCAAGAGATGAGCACATTTAAGATGCTTAACAAAGAGCCTCACCAATCCGATACCGATGCACAAAATTACGATTTTCAGTCAGAGGAAAGTACATTTTTCAATGTAAAATGGCGAGTTAAGAACTCCCGAAAACTTAAATAAATTAATAACTAAAAACATAAAAGGAAAATGAAGAAACTATTTTTTACACTGATGGCGATGATTGCGCTTACTTGTTCGGCATGGGCGCAGGTAACGCCGATGGTGTTGGGCGAGAAGCATGCAATATTGCGGCTTGCGCAGGACAAGAAATACGTGCTGCTGCCCGTGCAGGAGACGGAGGACATTGCGGCCATTGCCGTGCTTGACGGACGAAACGATATGGTGCAGCGCATCAATGTGAAACTGGCCATTGACCGTGTGGACTACTACGTACCCTACGAACTGAAGGGCGCACGCCTCTTGGACATCGAGTTTCATGGCGACCGCCGACAGAAAGGAGCCGTGGGCGAATTTGTGTGCTGGAAGGAAATCAAGTTCTCCGACACGTTCGACACTGCCAATCGTGAGCGCTTCCGCCCTGTGTATCACCACACGCCTCTGTACGGATGGATGAACGACCCCAACGGTATGTTCTACAAGGACGGCACCTGGCATCTCTATTATCAATGGAACCCTTACGGCTCACAGTGGGAGAATATGCATTGGGGACACTCCACTTCGAATGACCTGGTGCATTGGCAGGCAGAGCCTATGGCCTTTGAGCCCGACTGGTTAGGCTGCATCTTCAGTGGCTCGTGCATTACCAAGGGCGATGATGTCATTGCCTTTTACACTTCGGCAGGTCATCACCAGACACAATCAATGGCAGTATCACATGATGGTGGTATCACCTTCAAGAAGTTTGAGGGCAACCCCGTTCTGACCAGCGACAAGCCCGACTTCCGCGATCCGAACGTATTCTGGTACGAGCCTACTAAACGCTGGATTATGATTTTGGCCGTTGGACAGGAGATGCAGATTTATTCTTCGGCCGATCTGAAAGACTGGCGTTACGAGTCTTCGTTCGGGCAGGAGTACGGCAACCATGGCGGTGTATGGGAGTGCCCTGACCTGTTTGAGATTGACGGCAAGTGGGTGCTCATCTGCAACATCAACCCTGGTGGTCCGTTTGGTGGCTCAGCCACACAGTATTTCGTGGGGCAGTTCGACGGACGTAAGTTCACCTGTGAGTCAATGCCGAAGGTTACCAAGTGGATGGACTATGGCAAAGACCACTATGCCACCGTGTTATTCTACAATGCCCCCGACAATCGCCGCGTGGTGCTGGCATGGATGAGCAACTGGCAGTATGCCAACCAGGTGCCGACGAAGCAATATCGTTCGGGCAACTCAATACCTCGCGACCTCGGTCTGTTCACCTGTGGTGAGGAAACCTACCTCAGCGTGAAGCCATCGAAGGAGATGCTGGCACTGCGCGGTGCCAAAGTGAAGAAGCCGACGGAAGCCTGCGAGATTCTCATAGACGTGAAGAGCCTGGCTGAGATTGTGCTCTCGAACGCAAAGGGCGAGCAGGTGGTGATGAAATACGACGGTCAGAAGCAGACCTTCAGCATGGATCGCACCAAGAGTGGCGACGTGAGCTTCAGCGAGGCATTCCCTTGTGTGACTGAGGCACCGACATATGGCCAAATCAAACAGTTCCGCCTGTTCATCGACCGTTGCAGCATTGAGGCTTTCGATGCTGAGGGCAAGATGGTCATGACCAACCTCGTGTTTCCTTCTGAACCCTATAATAATATAAAGGTGAAGGGCGGCAAAGCAACAATTTACGAAATAAAAATCTAATGAAATATGGGTAATCAAAACAAATCTATTTATCTCGTCCCCGTAATGCTCTGCTTCTTCTGTATGGGCTTCGTGGACTTGGTGGGCATCGCCTCCAACTACGTAAAGGCCGACCTGGCTCTGAGCGACTCCGTAGCCAATGTGTTTCCCTCGCTGGTATTCTTTTGGTTCCTCCTCTTCAGTGTTCCTACGGGCATGCTGATGAATAAAATCGGCCGTAAGAAGACCGTACTGCTCTCACTTGTGGTGACTGTTGCGTCGCTATTGCTGCCATTGTTCGGTGAGTCGTTCGGCATCATGCTTGTGGTCTTCTCGCTATTAGGTATCGGCAACGCCCTCATGCAGACATCGCTCAACCCGCTGGTATCGACTGTGATGGGTGGCGGCAATCTGGCGTCTACACTTACCTTCGGACAGTTCATCAAGGCCATTGCCTCGTTCTCTGCTCCTTATCTTGCCATGTGGGGGGCCACGATGGTCATTCCTGAATTCGGACTGAATTGGCGGGTACTCTTTGGCGTCTTCCTCGTAGTAGGCATACTCTCTACCGTTCTGCTCTTCGTGACTCCCATCGAGGAGCCTCCTGTTGAGGGCAGACCTTCCACCTTCGTGGAGTGCTTCAAACTGTTGGGCGCGCCCATTGTACTGCTGTCGTTCCTCGGCATCATGTGCCATGTGGGTATCGACGTGGGAACAAACACTACTGCTCCCAAGATTCTGATGGAACGACTGGGCATGACGCTCAACGATGCAGCCTTCGCCACCTCTCTCTATTTCATCTTCCGTACCATTGGCTGTCTGACAGGCTCGTTCTTCCTCCGTGCGCTAAAGATGCGTACATTCTTCATCATCTCTGTGGTGATGATGGCTTTGGCAATGTGTGGCCTGTTCATCGGAACGGAAAAGTGGATGCTTTATACAGCCATTGCCCTTGTGGGGTACGGTAATTCTAACGTATTCTCCATGTGCTTCGCCACCGCACTTGAATCAATGCCAACAAAGCAGAACGAGGTGTCGGGCTTGATGATTATGGGGCTTTTCGGTGGCACCATCTTCCCACTCTTCATGGGCTTGGCCAGCGACGCTATGGGACAGGCTGGCGCAGTACTTGTCATGTCCGTGGGCGTCGTCTATCTCTTTACTTATATCAAACAACAAAAAAACGCATAGGATATGAATCAGAAACGTTATGTAGTAGGACTCGGAGAAGTCCTCTGGGATGTACTTCCCGAAGGTAAGAAACTGGGTGGCGCACCCGCCAACTTCGCTTATCATGCCGGAATGTTCCTCGGCATGGACAACACCATCGCCGTCAGCGCACTCGGCGAGGACAAACTGGCCGACGAGACCATTGAGGCTCTGAAGGAGCACGGTCTGAACGACTTGCTTCCCCGCGTACCATATCCAACTGGCACTGTGCAGGTGCAGCTCGACGAGCAAGGCATTCCCACGTATGACATCAAGGAAAATGTAGCCTGGGACAACATCCCTTTCGATGACGACATCGCCCAAATTGCCCGTAACTGCCGTGCCGTCTGCTTCGGCTCTCTGGCCCAGCGCAACGTGGTCAGCCGCACCACTATCCAGAAGTTCCTTGACGCTACGCCTGCCGACTGCCTGAAGATTTTCGACATCAACCTGCGCCAGCAGTTCTATACTCAGGAAATTCTGCGCGAGTCCTTTCAACGTTGCAATATACTGAAAATCAACGACGAAGAGCTGGTTCTCATCGGTCGTATGTTTGGCTATCCAGGTCTCGACATCGAGAACAAGTGCTGGCTCATCTTGGGCAAGTACAATCTCGACATGCTTGTGCTTACTTGTGGCATTAACGGCAGCTATGTCTTCACACCTGGCCGCGTGTCTTTCCAGAAAACACCGAAAGTGAAGGTTGCCGACACCGTAGGTGCTGGCGACTCCTTCACCGGCTCCTTCATCGGCAGCATCCTCAATGGAAAGTCTGTATCTGAGGCTCATCGCATAGCTGTTCATGTCAGTGCATATGTCTGCACCCAGAATGGAGCCATGCCGACATATCCAGAAGAACTGCTGAAATAAAGCAATTCTATTTCATTCAACGCCAGAACACATACAATGTTTGTTCTTGGCCACTGAAAAAGTCTCCTTATGTAGTTTTTAAACAATAAAATGGAGGGTGTGTCAAAATAGGCACATCCTTTTTTTATATCAAAGCCCCGACTTTCTCAAGCCAGGGCTTCGTTATGTCGTAAAGTTTTCGTATCTT
>NZ_JNKX01000058.1:0-15863 GCF_000702225.1 Bacteroides sp. Ga6A2
ATAGATGACTACGGCCAGAAGCATCTTCGGGTCGTAAGGGCTGCGGCCACGCTCCTTGTACAGCTTGCGAAGACCGCTCAAGTCCAAACTGTTAACTACGCTGCTCACAAGACGGACTGGGTCGTCCTGGGCAATGTCCTTGTCGATTCTCTGAGGAAAAAGTATCGTCTGATTTGGAGAATACGGACGAAAGTGGTATCTTTGTTGCATTTTATATTGCATGTTGTAAAGATACGAAAACTTTACGACATAACGAAGCCCTGGCTTGAGAAAGTCGGGGCTTTGATATAAAAAAGGATGTGCCTATTTTGACACACCCTCTATTTAACATACGATTTAAATAAATTCGTACTGTATCACGTACTGCAATGACTGTATCTTTTGTGGCATTATTTGTTGGTTTGTTAGTATTGTTTTTTGAAGATTCACAACTAACAATAAATATTGTCAATAACAAAACGAGAAAATATTTATTCATAATTATTATCATTTTTTTCTGGTCGCCAAAATATAGTTTTGCCAACAGCATGAGTTGCAACAATATTTAATCTAATAAATGCAGATCCTGGCCAACTATACTGAAAACCATTTGAGTTCCAATTTTGAGGATCCATGAAAACATCTTGTGGTAAAGAATAATCTTTACCGCTGAAAAACAAGTTATGCGAAGCTGAAAAACGTTTGTTTTTGATGCGATGTTTTGTCGCTTTGCGACAATGGGAGTTGCAAACTCCCGTCTATTTATGCTGCCGAATTTCCGAATTCGGCAGCATAAATAGACGGGAGGGGCGGAATTGTTCCTCAGGGAGTTCCGATGCTTGCCTTACTGCGCTGTTGCGCCTGAGGAATGTTTGTTGTTATCGCCACACGATTTTATAGTTGAAATGTGTGGCGGTTATGTTTGTACGCTTAGTTGCGTAATGTATCGTTTCATCATACGTTTTATAGTCGCTCTTCCTGTCGAGCCTTGACTGTCTGTGCAACGATGTGAAAGAACGTTCTTGCAATTTGCTGTATTTAAAGAACTGAGGCTACAAGTCCCAGTTCTTTACACAAACTTATTATATATCCGAGGACAATTAATGGAACCTTATATCGTGTGGATATCTATCATAAAAGAAGTAATATATATAGGAAAATCTTTTATCTACAGAATAATAGCCCCATTTTGTCATTATTTTTTTATCTTTATATTTAAACTCCATATTGCTACAGTCTGTTGAATAAAGAATAAATTCAGTAGAATCGATTTTCTCTATAACTTCCAGATAACTGTTAAGGCTGTCCATCTCTAAGGCTGTTAGTTTCACGCTATCCATTTTGAAATTTGGTTCTACTACAAAGTCCACAAGTCCCGTTGATGGATTTACACGTCCGCTCACCATCTTGTAATCGTGAGAGTACATATACATGAACGAGTCCTTGAAAGTTATCTGTATATATCTCCTTGGATTATTGTCAGAAGACAAGGTACAGACAAAGTGAGAAAGATTCTCCTTCGCCTTATTTACACACGATGATAATGAAATAATTATCAGTAATGACACTATGATTCTATTAATCATAAGTTGTGTGCGCTTTTCGTTCTGTTGCATCATGTTCCTTCCTAAGTCCATTTTCTGTATATTTAAAATTATACCCTATTCCGATAGTCTGCAATTCATCAATACGCTCATCACTCGTATTACTTTTTACATCACCTTTGTATGTTACAGTAACAGGCTTTGTCTTAGAAAAATCAAAACTCTTCCCTCTCATGTTACGATAGGCGTGTATTAGTTCATGCCCAAGTACTATTTCAGGGGATGTCTTTTCATTTATCACAAATCCTCTAAATCCTTTTCCTGCATCTACACAGTTTTCATTGGGCATAAGAGTTACATTAATTGTAGAATTTGTTCCTCTAAGACATGCATCATTCCGGTTTTCAGGAATTGTTCTGTTTGTATCACTCACTTTTATTGTTGTCGTTCTCTTGTCGTTAATGACATCACGAATAAGAGCCGTTCCAACCTTATAATTTTTGTTTCTGTTACTCCAGCGTTTACCGCCAATGGTAACAACTCCAGTTTTCCTATTCATTAGCAAATTATCGTTTGTCAATCCTTGAAGGACTTTAAGAATTGCCATACGTTCTTTGTAACTTCCTGCTAAAACAAGTTTCTTTCCATCTGGGTCAACGAGTTTTATTGGGTTACCAGCACAATACACATACGCACCCATATTCGGGTACTTCTCCGCAAGCGGATCAACCCCATACCATACCGAAGCCACCGGATTCATATATCTTGCACCGTAGTAGTACAGGCCAGTCTCCTCGTCGAACTCCTTGCCGTTGAATTTGTATGGCATTTCCTCAGAAGAAGAGTGCTCGTCTACAAGCAGTTCGCCGTAAGGCAGGTAGGCATCATATTGGGTGATGTTGCCGTCCTTGTCGGTGATGTACGACGTAGAGCCAAGGTGGTCGGAGTGGAAGAAGTAGGTCTCCTCCTTAGATGATGAAGAATCTGCCACGTAGCCATATCCCGGTTGTGCCTCGTCAGGGTCAGAAGGGTCGTCCCATGCGATAGGTGCGCCCGGAGCAGTTCCTTCCTGCTCATTCTTCTTAACGTACTGCGCCCATTCGGCTGGTACGGAGTGGTCGCCAAGCTCCTTGATGATGGTGTTGTAGCCAACGCCCGTGTTCTCAGGGTCGGCATAGCTTCCCTTCATCGTAGGGATGCCCGGAGCGATGCCAAGTTTCTTGTAGTAGTCCTCCTTCTGAGACTCGATTTGGTTTAGACGCTCGGCATAGTCCTGCTGTCCTGCTGTGAGGTGGCTGCCGTTTACGCCATACATGTTGTTAAACGAGCCAGAGCCGATGCGTGAAGCAACGCGCTTGCTGCCAATGAAGTAGTGCTTTGTAAAGCGGTTCTTCGTTACGCTTAGGATGCTTGCCGGATAGAGCGTGTACTCGTCCGTCTCGTGGAACGTGATGCCCTGAGGCGCGCCGTTGATATACACGCCTTCCATAGAGCCGTGGCTCTTAACTACGCGCTCGCCTGCATGGTTGTAGGTATAACGGCTTGTCTTGCCGTTGTCCGAGAGCACCATCAGACGGTTGTCCTCGTCCCAGTACATCTCGCGAGTGGCGTCGGTCGAGTCGTTCTCAACGCGCACAGGGTTTCCGTTGGCATCGTAGGTGTAATGCTCGTGACCAATCTGGCTCGGCGCGCTCGGGTGGTCGTCATCATCATACTTATAGTAGTTGTGGTATGACTGCGCCTTTTTTGAGTTTTCAACGCTCTGAGCCTTGCTGATAGGCATGCTCATCACGTTGTAAGCCATGCTGAGCGTGTAGCTTGCGTCCTTGGCTTTGCCACTTGCGCCAATAAGTCGGTTGAGCGCATCGTACTGGTATGTGTGATTGCTTGCGCCGCCCAGCTTTGTACTGCTGTTCGGGGTTACATCATTGCTTATACCGAGAATGTTGTCTACGGCATCGTAGGTGTACGTGTTGCGCATGATGTCGCTGCCATCGAAGGCAAGGCTCATCTCCTGCAAACGCTGGCGCGCGTCGTCGTAAGTGTACTCTGTCTCCGTGCCGTTGCCAAGACGAGTATAAACGGTGTGTCCGTCCTTGTCGTAGCCAATCCTGTCTACTATAACGCTCTCAACACCCTGTTTATTGCTTGTGAGCGAATAAACCTGTCCTGCCTCGTCGTAGTGGTATGTAACCACCTCGCCGTCAGGGTATGTCATCTTGCGCACGCGGTTCCAGCTGTCGTACTCCGCTCCGTAGACGTATGTGCGAATGTCAGCCACGCTCGCCATGACGGTGCGCACGGTCTTTACAACCTCGCCCATCTTGCCGTAGTAGTATGCCTCGCCGCCGCTGGCATCCTCGACCAATGCCAGACGGCCTGCACGACCGTGGTCGTCGCCTGCCTCGCCGTAGGTGTATGTTACGCGGTTGAAGAGGTTCTCGGGGTAGAGCACCTCGCTAAGACGCTCGTAGTCGTATGTGTATGTTATCGGAGCCTTGTCTGAGATAGACTTCTTCAGCTCGGCTGTGAGCTTTGTAAGAAGGTTTCCGGCGGCATCGTAAGTGCAGACAACCTCGCCTGCATCAGGATGCTTAACGCTCAGCTTACGGCCGAGAAGGTCGTACTTGTATGTAGTCTGAGTTCCGTTAGGGTGATGCACGGTGGTTACCTGACCCACTGCGTCGTAGTCGTACTTAACTACAACATCCTCGCTCTCGCCGTGCTGAACGGTCTGGCGGTTGCGACCCTTCTCGTCGGTATAACTTTCCGAAGTGCGTCCAAGCGCATCGGTAACGCGTGTGAGCAGCATCTGCTCGCCGTCGTGAGAAACGATTGTGTAGTCGCTCGTAGTCTTCGCGCCGTCGGCAAGTGTAACGCTGAGTGCGCGGTCGCGGCTGTCGTACTCGGTCCGTGCCTGAAGCGAGCCGAGACTTCTGTTGTACTTGTCGATATCTGCAAAGCTCTCTGCAACAGGATAATATGTTGTAATCTTACGTCCGAAGGCATCGGTAACGACGCGTCCGCTCACGATGCTCATCTTCTCAGCCTTCTTTGTCGATGCGTTCCAAACAGAGCCTGTGCGCTTGGTCTGCACGGCACGACCCAGAGAATCGGCAAACGTATATGTGTCGATGTTGCCGTCTGGCGAGAAGTGGATGGTGTGTGCAAGACGCTTCTCCGACTCGTACTCGTACTTGATAGTGAACGGCTCGCCGCTCGCAATCTCGTATGGTGCGCGTATTACGGTTGGTCTGCCAAGGTCGTCGTACTCATACTCCATGCGCTCTCCGTTGAGGTCGGTCGTAGCCTTAGGAGCGTTCCAGAGGTCGTCGTACTCGGTAGAAGACGAATATCCGTAGGCATCCTCGACCTTTGTTACGAGGCTGTGCATACGGTCGTCGTATGTGTACTTGTGCCACATGCGCTGACCGCGGTAGTTCTCAGGCTTGGTGAGCTTGAGAATGTTTCCGTAGTCGTCGTAGTCGATATTGTATACCGAAGGCTTGTCGCCCGCGCTCATCTCAATCTTTGTGATGTTGCCCAGATTGTCAATCTCCGTGCTGCGCTCGCGAAGCGTAACGCCCTTGCAGCCCACCTTAATGTGCTTAGGCACGCCCACGATGTATCTGTCGCCCTTGTTGTGGTATTCGATGGCAGCGTCGAGCTCGTAGCCTGCCGCCGTCTCGTTGCACACGGTAAGGTTGCCCAGAGCGTCGTAGTCGTTCACCACCTTGGTGCTCATGCTCTCGCCCGAAGTCTCGTCGAAGGTAGTCTGCACCACACTTGCAAGTGCAGGGAAGCGCACCTCGTCGCTCACCTTGCGCAGGTCGTACTCGTAGGTAGAGCCTTGCAGCATACGACCCTCGGCATCGTAGAGAGCCTCGGCGGTAACGAGGTCGTGAGTGTAGTAGTCGCGGTTGTTGCCATAAGTCTGCACGCTGTAGCGGAACAGACGGTTGTCGTGCTCGGTGTCGAGCTGGTTGGTGCGCACGGTGCGGAATCCGAAGAAGTCGCGCTCCTGTCGGTGCTTGTATCCGCCCGAATACTCGAATGTGTTCTTGCCCGATGTAGCTCCGTTCTCCTCATATCCGCCAGTAGTCTCAACCGACGACATAACCCACTTGCGTCCCGGATGGTCGTAGCTTGGCGTTGTCTGCTCGTAGCCGATGCTGATGCGTCCGCCAAACGGCAGGGTAACTGCCTTCAGCATATTTGTGCGACCAGTAAGGTTGCGGCGGACATAGATAACATTCTCGTTCATGCCAACGTTGATGCCCGGAATAATATTGTCCGAACCGTTGTCAGCCTCTACCATGTCTGGCAGTCCGTCGCCGTCCATATCGTGGAAAGCAGCCTCTACCGTACTTACACCCGATGAAGCGGACTTTGTTGCTTTTGGTGTGAAGCAAATTGTTAATATCCAAACAGGTACTCTAAACGTTGCGGCAAAACTACCGTATGTGGAAACGGACTTTGCAAGTGTTCTGCCAAGATCTCCTTCGTAAGATGAACTAGAGATAAAACCGTTACCACTATTTATTTCAACATTTATTTTGTCACCGTCCTTTGTTAGTCTGTCAGGCAGTCCGTCGCCGTTTACATCAAGGAACATTGAATCAGAATACGACGTTGTCTTTGTTCCGTTTGCACCGAACGAAATTTCTGCTTTTCCGAGAATAGGAATTCTTGTTCCAAGACCTGCACCCCATACATTATAATGTGATTCCTCTATTCCATTGGTGTAGTTTTCTTGTTCGGAACAAAAAGAATTTCCAAGATTATACCTAATGGTATTGCCTGTGAGCATATCTGGCAGACCGTCGCCATTGAAGTCGTTCCATACATTTATGTTACGGCTATGTCCGCCAGTAAAATTGCCGCTTGCGCTTACAGATAATGCTGAAGTCTTGTTTGCATCGCTTGCGTTGTTACCTTGACTTGAAGAGTCGAATTCTGGGGTTGAATTTGTTGCAACAGCCTCGTTCGACTGAGCTTGTCCCGCATTTGATTCTGTTTGTTCGCTATTCCCCTTTTCTGTGAAAGTAAATCCAGCATCGATGGTTGCTGAATTTGATTCAGACTTTTGTGTTGGGACATCTGTTGTGATATTCTCTTCACCGATTACTCCTGTCGGTTTCGTCATTTGTGCCAAAACCTTACCATCATTATCTCTTAGCCAGTCTGGATAACCATCACCGTTTATATCCATTGCAGAAACCTTTGTATAAGAAGTCTGGCTGCTTTTACTTCCGCTTAGATTTGCAAAGGCAATGCTTCCCGCAACACCATATCCTTCTCCTTTCGTTTCTGTAAGTAAGACTGGCGCAAATAACACGCCGTCACCGTCTGCGGTATCTAATGTATCTACTACAATTTCGCACTCTCCAAGACGAGAACTTGAAATGGTGTCTGGTGAAATAAACACGCGTTCTGTAAGGGCTACATAAGCTTTTCTTTCACTATCGTAACCCATAACGTGGAAGCGTTGCTTGTTGACAGGTACAAGTTCGTCTCTTAATTCATCAGAGTTTTTGTTATTCTTGAAGTTTTCTGCGAGATTTTTATACTTGTCGCCATCAATCTTCAGAACTGAAGCGTCGATAGGCTTCTCGCCATACTCCTTGTTTCCGTTATATGCGAACTGTCCCCATCCATTGTAGAGCAGACCAAGGTCTGCGCTGTTGTAGCCTGAGAATACTGATGCGTTTATCTTGCATAACTCCTTGCGCTCAATTTTGTCTATCTTTACTCCTGTACTGTCTACTTTGTACTGTATCTTGTCGCGCAGGATTGTAAATTCAGGTTTACTGGTATTCTCTATTTCGTTCAGAACTGTGAAGGTAACGCTATGTATGCCCGAAGCTAATTTCTCTGCCAATATACTGTCGTTGACAAGTAAGGTGTCTTTTTTCAGAGTGTTATTTGTTCCAAGTCTCCATGCTCGTTTGTACACAGGTGTTCCTTCCTCGTTGTTTACAAGTATGTTAACTACAGCCGTATCTTTGTCGTTCTTAGAGTCTGAACGATTAACACCCATATTCGCAGCAATATAGAAACCGTCCTTGTATTCTTTTACGGTTACACTTTTCTTATTTTCGCCATTGCCATACTCGATAGTTTTGGTCTTGTTATAGCTGATTTCTGCTGGAATTTTTTGGGGCTTGCCTATGTAGAGTGGTTTGTTGAACATGGTGCGCTGTGGCACAATTCTCTGAACCTTATCCTCGCCGTCGTACTTGCACACAGGAGTCCAAGAAACCTTGTGCCAGTCGAGTGGAGCCTGGGTTTCCATTTTGAACGAGAATACCGTTGAGTCGCTTTCCAAGGCATCGTAAGAATATGTGAACTTGTCGCTCAGTACAGAGTCTGACTTCAGCAGAATCTCTTTCAAGACAATGCTGTCCTTGGCTGTCTGACGTATCACCTTAAGCAGAATGTCGTCGTTGGTCTTATCTTTCGAATATGGTGCTTCGATGGTGAAGTGACCAGACTTATAGGCTGTTGCCACAGACGACTCGCCCTCGATAAAGTCCTTACGGCTGTCGTAAATAGTGAGGTCTCTGCCAAGATATCTTGTTGTATCTATCTTGATAGAGTCGTACTTTATCGTTGGATTCCACTCAACCTCGTCGGCAACGCCCGAATATATAGACTGCAATCTGAAATACAAGCAGTTGCCTTTTCTAACATCGATACTGTTTGTATATGTCTTGCTTTCGGCTTTCTTTAGAGAGTCTGAATGTAGAATTCTGTTATCGTGCTGAATGCTGAACACAATTCCGTCGCCGTCGGCGTTAAGTTTCTTGATAACGCTATTGATGCTTATACGTCCGTCGAACGGAGCGCGCCACATTCTTACCGCATCGTTCAGCGGATATTCATCTTCGAGAGAATCTCTCTCTGCCTCATAATTAGGTTTGAATACATCTAACAGACCTGCATTTGTGCCCAGAATAGGGTTGGGTGTGCCGATGCTTGAAGGATAAAACTCAGGCTTGCCGTCTTCTCCTATATGGTTAAAGAATACGACTCCGTTTTGGGCAATATCCACAAGACCGTCACTGTTGAAATCATTAAGATATACAAAGGTCTTATCCTGTTCTTTTGTGTTGGAATAGCTAATACCTGCATTAGCAATGCCATATTGAGCACCTATGTCGGTATTTAGGCTATTGCTGGTGTTTCGACCTATTGAGAAGTTTTTTATACCTTTTATTAGTTTGGGATTGTCGAACGTGTGCTGATTGTCCGTTCCACAAAGATTTTTCTGATAGTAAAGTTTGCCGTTGCGTTGGAATATCTTGTCTGGCAGTCCGTCACCGTCAATATCAATCAGGGTGATCTTTCCTGAGTTCTCGTTTGTTGAAAGTGTGTATGATGCTCCAATATGAAGCCCGGCTCCTATAGTGAAACCAACTCCGACCTGCATACCGCCGCCACCTGTCTTTCCCTTAGAATAACCGCCGCCGAGAAGGCTCATTCGACTGTCGAAGCCGTTTATAGCACTATGGAAAAGATTTTCAGTATCAAATCCGCTGTCCTTAGCTTCCCATTTCTCTGGCTTTCCAAACATTCCCTTCTCCACATCGTTGTAGTAGTCGAACGACTGGCTGGCAACAAAGGCGTCCTTGCTGTCGAGCTGTTCGATGCTCTTCAGCAATGTCTTGCCGAACGGACCGACCTCGTAGTTTGGCTTGTAGGCGCGCAGCTGCTTGCCATCGTTCTTTACAACAACCTTCCTGAGCAGAGCCTTGTCGGTCTGCATCACGCCAAGACGACCGTTGCGTACAACGTCGTTGCGGTCGCTGCTCTCTGTATCTATCTCGAACTCAATGCTGTACACACCCTCCTCGTTGCCGAAGCCAGTCCATGTGTACTTGGCAGGGTAGAGGTTGTTTCCGCTCTTGATGTAGTGGAACGCTGCAAAGTTACCGTGAACATCGGTAACCCTGTCGAGAGCCCAGCGTATGCGGTGATGATTGCCATCGCTGAGGGTCGACTCGTCGCTCACCTTGCCGTCATGACCGCCGTAGCTGTAAACCGTTCCGTTCTTGTCGGTAACCTCCCAGTAGTAGTCCTCCGGAGTGCTTCCCTTACGCACAATCTTGCTGAAGCCGCCCTCAACCATAGGGTAGAAACGCTTGTCCTTCTCTCTCTTCTGAACACCGTTCTTGCGGTAATGGCGGTCGCTAAGCTGCTTTCCGGCAAGAAGATAGCTCTCCGACTCGTTCTCGCTGTCGAAGCGCGGAACGCCCCATCGCGTCTCAATGTCGATGCTCTGCACAGGCAGACTCCATCCGTAGCCTGCATAGCCGCTTCCGCCGTCGCTGCTGTATTGCAGTCCTGCGCCGGCAGATATTCCGGCTCTGCCCTCGGGCACGGCAAACTGATAGGCGAGTGCAGCCGTACCGTTCTGGTTGGCTGTCGGAGCCTCAATTTTCTGGATGCCGGCTGACGGGTCGGCTGCCTTCAGGTCGCTGATGCCTGTCGGAACGTAGTTCGATGTCTCAGGACTCTCAGGCACTTTTATGATACCGTTTATCACATCGGTAAAGTGCGTGGTCTCTGCCGTCACCGTGGCAAGATGCTTGTCGGTTGACTTATGCTTCAGCATCGTCCACTTGCCGTGCATCTCGTCGTAGTAGTATGTATGAATGTCGGCAGCCGTGTATCCCTTAGGGATGAGCGTGCTGTCGTAAGGCACGGTTATACGTGCAGGTATATTGCAGAAATGGTTTCCGTGCGGAAGGAATCGGTAGCCCGAAACCGTATCGCCCGGCATTGCCTCGCCGCCCGTCACGTTTACCATTCCGGCAGGCAGATGCGGCAGCTCGTTCTTCTCAAGCGGAGTGATGCTCAGAATCATTCCGTGGCTCATCGCACCGGCAGGTACGGCGAGTCGTGCGCCGCCAACGGTGAGGCTGTCGCCCTTGGCATTGCTGAAGAAATGGCTCACCGCCTTGTGCCTTGCGATTCTCGTGCATTGTCTCTGTGCCACCGCGCCCTTCTCGGACTGCGATGCGCTATCCTGAATAGCCACGGTATGGGCTGTGGCTGTATCTTTGCTTATGTCGCCGATGTTGTTTCGGCTGTTGCTGTTGCCATGATTACCGTTGCATGATGCAAGGGCGGCTGCAAGTGCTACGGCAGCGCATAGCGTGGCTGCCTTCAGCTTCTCTATTTTCATCGTATGTCTATTTTCTGATTAGTTTTACAGTCTTTGTGTAGTCTCCAATTTTGATGCTTAGCATATAGTGTCCTCTCTCAGGAAGGAACAGCTGTCTGCTGAAATAGGTGTCTGCGCCGAGGCTGAGCGTGCTTACTGCCGCGCCCTTGGTTGTGCAGAGCGACAGACTTACGGCCGATGGCGACGACAGCTCTATCTGAACGCCCACATTGCCGTCTGTTGTAGGGTTTGGCGATGCCACGATGTTGCGCACTATGCCGCCCTCGCCCGTCAGCTCTGGCAGAATCTCGGTGATGCCGTCGCTGCTTATTCTGAACTCGTTTACGGCGGTGTTGCCTGTGCGGTCGGTCATGGTAAGAGTGTATCTGCCCTCGGCAAGATTCTCGAAACGTGCTCTCGGCTCGCTGCCGTTCTTCAGTGCTGCCGGCTTGTCGTCCTTCTCAAGCTTCATGCTGAATGGAGGCAGACCGCCGGTTATAAGCAGACTGAGCGTTCCTGTTTCGCCTTGTCTGCTTGGCTGCTCAACATCGATGGTGGTGAACAGGTCTTTCTCGGCTCTGAGCGTGAAGACGCTGTTGCCGTATGCCTTCACGCCACAGAATGCAATTGTGTCGCCGCCGCTGAAATCGGCCTTGCGATAGATTACGGCCTCGGGACTGAACGTGCCCGTTCCGGTTGTGTCGATGGCAAGATAGTAGCTCTCGCCCTCGGCAAGCGGCGCAATCTGGCGTATGTCCGATGCGTTGGCGGTAAGTTTCACTTCCGTCTCTGCCATGCCTGCCGATGCTGCCTTCCATCGTCTGCCCATCCATTTTCCGAAGGCTGAGCTGCGGGTCAGCGACAGGTTGCCGCCATCGTCGCCAAACAGAAGGCTCTGTCCGTCGCTTATCTTGTCTGTGCTTATGCGCACGAATGCGCCATCTTCGGCACTCATTGCCGACTGTATATGCTGTGCCGACGCGTTGTCGGCTGCTATGCCCGATATTCTGTTGCGGTACTTCTTGTTCTTGTAGGCATTCCAGATTACTCTGCCGTGCGAGTCGTAGTAGCTCGATTTGAGGGTGATGCCGTGCTTCAGAGCCATGAAACTCTCGACCTGAGCACGCTCTCGACTTGAAAGACTGCGGTTGTACACGGCATACTCAACAAGTGCGTCGGTCATGTCGTCGCTCGGCAGCTTTCCGCTGCTCGACTTGCCAAGCAGAAGAGTCTTGCCGCCCACGTTGCGCGAGGCCGAATAGCTGTATAGGCGCATCTGTCCTGCGCTGTCGGTGTTGCAGTTCATAAACGAGCCGCCTTTGAGGTCGGCTGTGCGCGCTGTCGTCTGCACCAGTTCCGAAGCCGTGCCGTCGGTCATGCTCCAGATGGTGCGCTCGCGGTTCTTGTCAGCTTTAGAAATGCCCACGAAGGTGAATCCGCTGCCGCCGTCAATCTTTATGCTGTCGGCGCGGTTGGTGGCAGACCATGCCAAGGGCGATGGTACTCCGCCGGGTGTCTGTGCCGCGGCCTGCATTGCTACAAGTACTGCGGCGAGTGGTATGTAAAGTCTTTTGTCGTAAAGTTTAGTCATAGTCAATCTTTCTTGTTTTGTACTTTCTTGTTTAAGTCTATGGTGTAGCCGATGCTCACGCCAATGTAGTGCGAGTTGTTGCATCGCTCGGTATATCCGTACTCGTTTTTGTTTGTGTGCAGAAGGTCGGTTGCGCCGTAGTCGTACTCAACGGCTGCCTCGAGTCCTGTATTCTTGTTGGTATAGCCAATCTTCAGCGCAGGGGCAAACTGTACGTTGCTGCTCACCGTCTCTCTAAGATGCTTGGCTGCCAGTTCGTCTTGCTGACGGTATATTGTGCCGGTGCGGCTTGTCTCGTAGCCTACGGATGTGTGGAATGGCAGGACCGCCATCGCTCCTGCCGACATATAGAAGCCGTCGTAAGGATAGAAGCGGAACATTAGCTGTGGCGCGAGGGCATCGCAGCCCACCGACATCTTTTCTGTAAGGTCTGTCGTGGCTGTGTGCTTCTCCGTGCTGCCCGACAGACGCATGTAGTCCACGCCCAGTTCCGCGCCAATCATACCGTATCGCCATGTGCCGTAGATGCCTCCGCGGAACACAACGCTTCCTTTCTCCTTCAGCGTGAACTGAGGACGCACGTTGTAGCTCTCGGTCATTCCGCCGAGCGATGTAATGCTGCTGTAGCCCGCGCCGGCCCTCACGCCTATGGCAAAGCGATGCTTCGACGGCGCAAAGACTTCGGCAGGTTCTTCTGCTTCGACAACATGCTGTTCGTCTTTCTTTGGCTCAGGCTGAGGCTTGGTATTGACGGGCTGCTCGGATGGCATACACTCAATCTCCTCTTCGGGCTGTTTCTCGACGGTCTTTTGTATTATTACAGGCTCTTCCGTAACCTTCGGCCTTCTGTTGCGCTTCGCTTTCTGGCGCAGTTGCGATGGCTGAGGCTTGTGCGGCTCTTTGTCGCTATGTTTTTCTGCTATGTTTGTCGTTGCACTTGTGCCTGCATCGCTTTTCGGCTCTTCCTTTTCGGTGCATCTGTCCCAGCCTATGAGCAGAGCCAGCAGCAGGAGTATTGCCGTTATTGCCGCGCGCTTGCGGCGGTTGCTTTTCTTGTTGTCAGTCATCGGCCAAGGTTGAAGAGGTAAGATACACTAATTTCGATATTGTGGCTGTGAACGCTGTTGTCAACCCAGTTGAAGTCGTTCGCCTCGGTCTTCAGTCCGCTTGTCAGTCCGTAGAAGTAGCGTGCGTCGAAGAGCCAGTGAGGCAGTTCGTAGCCGAAGCCGCCGCCAACAGCCACGTCGGGACGCCCGGTAAGTTTGTCGCGCATTATGCGTTCGGTCTCGGCAGATGTTCCGTAACCGTAAGATGCAAACTTCTCGTCCTCCTGATTGCTGTCGTACTTCAGTCCTTTAGGGTTGAGAATCGCCGCAATACGTCCGCCAGCAGAGATGCTGAAGCCCTTTCGCCACGGATAGCAGCGCAACATACCTTCAACGCCCAGATGACTGTAGCGCGTGCGTACGTCGTAGTTAAGCTCCATATTGTCGGAGTAACTCAGCTTTGCTGCCTTCTGATAGTACACAATGCCGCCGTCTGCGCCGAACAGAGAGCCCGGCTTGTGCCAGTGCGCATATATACCGCCCGACGGAATGCCCTGCATCTTCTCCGAGAACTTGTAGTTGGAATAATAGTCCTCGGGCACAAGAATCTTGCCCGTACCATTGTTTACCGACACGCCTCCGCCCAAACGGATGCCCAGTTTAAGTGCGCTTTCCTGCGCCGACAAATTCAACGCAGAAAGCATGAACAAAGAAAATAAAGTAATCTTATTACCCATAATTCATGATTGTTTTCGAAGTTTTAAGCTGCAAAAGTATCTATTCCACAGATTCTTACAAAACGATTTTACATTTCTTAACATTTACGGTAGGTTATTTAATAAATATTAACATTTGATAACTTAGATATGGGTAAATGGACAATTGTCAATAGACTGTTGACAATTCAAAATTGAGATTCGAGATTATGACTTGTAGGTTAGAAGGAGAATTTTGAAAATTGAAAGAGTGCGATTGTTATCGCTTTTTCTTTCATAAGTTCTGCCGAATTTTTGTGCTCGAACTATGTTCGCTTGCTGCCAAAGGGACGTAAGAATTCTGCAGTCGTTGCCTTCCCTTGGTTCTGCCGAATTTGGTTGCATCAGCATTCGGGAGTTTGTAACTCCCATTGTCGTAAGGCGACAAAGAGTTTAATTTTAACATAACCATCACCTATTCTACGTATAATCTTCCTATACCTTCCATATACCGAACATATAGCTTACATATACTCAACATATAGCCTCCATATAGCTTCCATATATCTTCCATATATCTTCCATATACCCTGCATATACCTTGGCACTATTTTGTATATACCAAAAGACAAAATACTCCACTTTTTCTACCATTATGAATCCTCACCGTCTGAATTGGCGGGACAATGTGGATTCCCCTCGAACCTTCCCCCTTGCTATCTCCTTACTATCCTCTTGCTATCGACTTACTTCATTCCACCTAATCCAACTGTTCGGCGGCTAGCCTGTAATCTATTTCTTCATTCGACATCATAAAACTATGCTTTTATTATTCATGACTCAGTTTATTTACATCCTCTCCAGTTCTACTTTCCCTCTACCTTCCCACGACGTTCCTTGGACGTACCTTGGACGTACCTTGCCACTATTTTGTATTTACCAAAAGGACAATTTGTACTATAATTGTTTTATATACACTCACTGTAATGAATTATGATTTTTGAATTCCGAATTGTTAACTGTTAATTAATAAGAATTTTCAATTTTCATTTTTCTGTTAGGGAATATCAAACGAGAACTCAGAATCCATGAGTTTCATGTATTGTTCCATGTTTCCGGGATTTCAATCTTCTGCTTGCTTACGTTTTGTATGTGTATGGAGTCGGCAATCTTGTATGAGTACCTGACAATCTCGCCGCGCCACCTTCCTTTTTTGTCGAGAAAAAGGGCGAGGATGCTTGTGTTGTAGTTGACAGCCTTGCTATGCTTGCGACGGAAGACTTCGATAAATATTCGATCGTTTTTTGCGTCGCATCGCTCCAGTCCTACCAAGTCCATATAGAGTGGTCTTTGTTTGGAAATGGTTTTGATATTCTGCGAGAAGGCGAGTATTGCAGTTGTTACCGACAAAAGAAATATTGCTATTCGTTTCATTCGGAGTTCTGTTATGATGTTATTTTTCAACTAATTATTCCTGTTCGTGATATGATATAAAGTTTTACTTCTGCCGAATTTGCAGCTCGCCCTTTGTTAGCTCTTACCTTTGCATCGGATTATAGATAATGTTCTAAATGTCCGATGTTAAACATCGTATAAATTTAGTTCATGCGGCAACAATTTTGTAGTTTCGCTAGAGATTGTGGCCGTGGAGGGCGAGAGCATTGTGTCGCTAGGTAAGCCGTCTGACTATATCGTTAGCAAGACCTTCGTCCGCCCTCCTTTTAAAGTCTTTAGAGTCTGAACATAGAATCGTAGCACGTCGCTGGACGATGCAGTGTCCGACAAGAGTGAAGTCGAGGAAGGCTTTGGCTATAGTCTGAACTTTAGTTATTAACCCTT
>NZ_JNKX01000059.1:0-15166 GCF_000702225.1 Bacteroides sp. Ga6A2
GACGTACCTTGGACGTACCTTGGACGTACCTTGGACGTACCTTGGACGTACCTTGGACGTACCTTGGACGTACCTTGGACGTACCTTGGACGTACGAACAATTTCTGACGAAATTGTTCGTTATAAACCCATAGTTATCATTCGGTTCTGAATTTTGAACTTTCAATTTTCAAATTTCAAGTTCAAAGTTTCAATATGAATATATGAGTCCATATTTTTCGTGCAAACGACGAAGCGAGCCATCGGACTTCATTCTGGCGATGATGGCGTTGACGAAGGCGAGAAGATCGTCCTGTCCACGACGCATAAGCACACCTATTTCGCCATGAGTGAATGGCTGCGACAACAATGGTGCAGCAAGACGAGAGTCGTTGTTTACATACCACGGAGCTTCGGTTATTTCCGTAATCATCACGTCGGCCTCGCCACCTGCCACGAGCGATGGTATCTCCTCGTTCTGCTGATGCACGATGATGGTTGCGCGAGTAAGATTTTCGCGGGCAAACTTTTCGTTCAATCCGCCGGGATTAACCATCACACGCACATCGTGGCGGTTGATGTCGGCAAGCGACTGGTAACGTTCTTTTTCGGTTGCTCGGCAGAGAATTGTCTTGCCGTTAGCCAGATAGCCGTCGCTCATAAGCATCTGCTGCTTGCGTGCATCGGTAATGGTTATGCCGCCGACAGCCATGTCGAACAGTTGCGGTTCGGCCTGCACATCGGCTGAAAGCGTTGGCCATGAGGTTGGCACGAACTTTATGCCAACACCCAGTTGCGCGGCTATCTCTTCTGCCATCTCGATTCCGAATCCCCAATAACTGCCATCACTCTCACGGAAAGACAGAGGACGGTAATCGCCTGTTGTGCCGACAATAAGAGTGCCACGGCTTACAATATCAGCAATCTTACCGTCAAGCGGAATCTCAGAAGAAGAAGAAAGGATAAAAGCGGAATTCTGAGCGTTTTTCTTTCCAAACTCGAGGGCTTCCTTGAGCTGATTCTCGGGAAAGAGGCGCGTGCTGTCGAAGTAGTAGAGTCCGTCGGCTCTGTTGTACCATCCGCCAACAAATCCGTCGTTCTGCAAGGCATGGGCAACAACCTTGTCGAGTTGGCTGCGCGAATGGCTATTCTGCGTGGCGGCATAACTGACGGCAATGCCTTCTGTCAGCTCCGTCATCGTGCGAATGTCGAGCGTAAAACCGTCGGGATGAGTCTGACTGAAATCCCATACCTTATCGGCAATGGCTGAGACATCGGTCTGTCCTGCCGTTTTGTCATTATTGCTACACGATATTAGCCCCATGCTCATTGCCACAACGAGCACGATTGCCATCAGACGCAATAAATAATTCTGTTTCATAATTATATTGTTAAGTCGTCTAAAATTTACCATCACACAAACATTATCTGCAAATATAAAAAATAATCATTTTACTTTCCGAAAAAGGAGGAATTTTTCATATTTTTGTCTCGTAAGTATCAACAAGAAAAAATATGATTCCGACAACAGAAAGAGTTTTTCATATATTCAAGGAACTGAACCAGATTCCGCGCCCCTCGCATCATGAGGAGCGTGTAGCCGACTATCTATGCCAGTTTGCAGAGCGTCTGCATCTTGATTATGAACGCGATGCAGAGAACTGCGTTGTCATCCGCAAGGCTGCCACTCCGGGCTACGAGGCCTCCGAAACCATTGTTCTGCTAAACCACATGGACATGGTTTGCGTTGGCATGGATAATCCGTTAAGCCACCCGATAGACGCGTATGTTGAGAATGGCTGGATGAAGGCGCGTGGCACTTCGCTGGGAGCAGACAACGGCATTGGCCTGTCAATGGCACTTGCAGTTTTAGAGAGCGGCAACATCGAGCATCCTGCCCTTGAGGTCATAACCACCACAAACGAGGAGGACGGCATGTCGGGAGCAGCCCAACTGTCGAGGGATTTTATCCGTGGCCGCAAAGTTATAAACCTCGACTCGGAGGACTACGACACCATTACGACTGGTGCTGCCGGCGCATGTCTGCAACTGCACAGACTGCCGATGAAGCCCGAACATGCCCCCGACGGAGCATTTCTATGGTATCGCATCCGTATAGAAGGCGGTCTTGGCGGTCATTCGGGCGTAGACATCAACAAGGGGCGATGTAGTGCCGTGGTTGCCGCCAAAAGGCTCTTGTCTGCAATATCAAGCGAGGCGGATGTGCGCATAGGCTGTATTGAGGTTGGCGAGGCTAACGCTTCTATTGCATCTTCGGCCGATATTACCGTCTGTATTACATCGGACGAAAGCCAGATATTGGATTACAATACAACTCGTTTAAATGATTGGCTGAAAGAAGAATACACATCATCAGACTCAAAAATACATTGTACGGCAGAGCCATGCGAACCTAAACAGACGGTTATCCCGAAGGAGACTTCAGAGGCTCTTCTGAGATGTCTGGATAGGATTCCACAGGGCGTTGTAAGGATGAGCGACAAGATGCAGGACACGGTGGAGACATCGAACAACATAGGACGAATACGTACGGAGAGCGACCATATTCTCGTCAGCACCCATACCCGCAGTTTCATCGACGGCGAAATGCAACGGCTAAGCAAAGAGATTTCAGACACGTTCGCATCTGTCGGAGCAGCATCGGAGACGGTAATGTCGGCCCCGGCATGGCAAGAAGACCAGCAGTCGCCTTTTCTGCAACTAACAAGCGACATGTTTCTCGACGTGCTTGGCTGGCGTCCGCGCATGGTGGCAATGCACTTTGTGCTCGAAGCAGGTTTCTTTGTACAACACTATCCGGGCATACAGATTGCCAGCATAGGTCCGCGCATCGTAGAGCCTCATTCTGCCAACGAGCGCGTTGAACTAAAGACTGTTGACGACATCTGGCACGTTCTGCTGAAACTCCTCTCTCGTTTGAAAACCGACAATTAGAACTTAGAGAGAGTTGAAAGTTGAAAAATCGCGTCAACATAGATTCCTGATAGAGGCAAGCAAGCCGATAGTAAGGGGATAACAAGCCGAAAGGTTCAGAAAAGATACGGAGTAGCTACGGGCAAGGTTCGAAGAAGTAAGCCGCAAGGTACGTGGTAGCTACGGGGTAGGAACGGGGCAGCTACGGGGAAGGTACGTTCAAGGTACGGGGAAGAAAGCCGATTATAATTCACAATCACAGTTGACAATTCACAATTTCTTTAGAGAAAGTTGAAAGTTGAAAAAACTAATTGACAACTCTCAGTTGACAATTCACAATTTTCTTTCATCTTTCAACTTTCTCTAAGTTTGCCTACCATGAATTGTAAAGTTCGGTCAACGCGACTGCTGCGGTTTTCCAAAACGCTTTGTCGTGCCAATCGCTCCGGCAGGACAGACAAGGCGGCACAGGTGGCAGCCTACGCACTTTGTGCCAACGATATTAGGCTGGCGCGTTTCGTAATCAAAACCGATAGCCTGATGTCCGCCATCCCTACACGACGTGTAGCACCTGCCGCAACCTACGCACTTCGAGCGGTCAATCTTTGGCAGAACAACGGTCTCGCGGTCCAGTTCGTTCGGCGTTACGAACCGGCAGAGTTCCTCGCCCACTATTGTGTCAAGACTGCTTATTCCGCGCACACTCATGTAATGCTGCAAGCCAGATATGAAGTCGTCGATGATGCGGTAGCCATATTGCATCACGGCCGTGCAAACCTGCACGTTTCGGCAGCCAAGTTGAATGTATTCCAAGGCATCGCGCCACGTCTCAATTCCGCCAATGCCGCTGAACTGCACGTTTTTCATTATCTGGTTCTTTGCCATTTCGAGGATGAAGCGCTGCGCTATCGGCTTTATTGCACGACCAGAATATCCCGAGATGGTCTTGCGGTCGGACACGGCACCCCTCTCGCCCATCGTTACCGACTTTATTGTGTTTATTGCCGATATGGCATCAGCCCCGGCAAAATATGCGCCCATGGCAGGCTGGTTTATCTGCGTTATGTTAGGCGTCATCTTCGGAATTACCGGGATATTTACTTTCCGCTTTACATAAGCCGTGTAGAATGTTACAAGTTCGGGATTCTGCCCCACGTCTGAACCCAAGCCCGAAAGTCGCATCTGAGGGCACGAGAAGTTCAGTTCAACGGCATCAACGCCGGCTCTCTCAGCCATCTCAGCCAGTTCAATCCACTCCTCCTCGGTTCGCCCCATGATGCTTGCCACGACAATCTTCGTAGGATAATTCTGTTTTAGTCGATGAAGGATGTCGAAATCCACATCTGCCGGATTTTCAGACAGTTGTTCCATATTTCTGAAGCCGAAGAAATCGCCCTGCCTATACTCGCCAACGGCATCGAAGCGCGGCGAAACCTCGTTAATATCGTCGAGGCAGATGGTCTTGTAGAACACGCCGGCCCACCCCATGTCGAAGGCACGCGCCACCATGTCGTAATTTGTGCAGATTGCCGACGAGGCAAGGAAGAACGGATTCTCGCAACGCAATCCGCAAAAGTCTATGGCAAGCGAAGGATGCGACTCGCCTGCTGTTGTTTCGGCCTTTGGCAAAGCACCAACCAACTCGCGGATGCGTATAGGACGGTCGTAATGGATGCACGACTGTTCAGCCTTTTCAAGTTCATCATCAGTACAGTCGGCAACCCATCGGCCTGCCTGTTCGGCATTGTCAAATCGTATGGCTCTTATGGCACGGGCAGGGTCGCCATTCTGGCAAGCCTTGCTGCACGGAGCATCGGCGCAGAGCAGACAGCGTGCTGCCTCTTCTGCAATATGTATCATCTTGTTCATGGTTCTTTATTTTACAAATTGAATGTTGCCGTTTATGATGTATATTCCCTTTTGCAGATTCTCGCTATCTTGGCGTATGCCTCGCAAATCATATATTTCAGAAGGCTTGCCGTCAATATTCTGCCTATTCATGCCTGACGACTTTCTGCCCTTGAACTCGAAAGTTGCGAACAGCGGATAGTGGTCGCCAAGCGGAGTGCCGTCAACGGTATATCCCTCTTTGTCAACCGAAACGCTGGTTGGCACAACGCTATTTCCGCCGGTTGGATTTATGTAGAGAATCTTGTCGAGAAGTTCGCCTTCCAAAGCCTCTCCCGAAAATAACGGATATGTTCCGCCGTTGCATTTCTCAACCCAAGCATCGCCAACCGTTGCCTTTCCTGTGGCTGCTATGGCATCTATGAAGGCGGTCTTCACGTCATCACGATGATACAGGCTGTTCATGTCGCCGGCAATAATGACTGGCCGGCAGTCGAGGTGCCCAAGAATGTCCTCTCGCAGCTGAATCCATTGCGACAGACGTGCCTCACGGTCTTCGCCGTCGTTCATCTCAGCCTCATCACGTTGCGAGCTTGCATCCATGTGCATGTTATAGACAACAATCTCACTTCCGTCGCCCAACGTTAGTTCGTGCCTTCTGAAACCCTTCGTAATCATTTCGTCAAATTCGTGGCTGAACTTGCCAAAGCTCTTATTCCAAGCCTTCCGCTCGTAGTTCGTTGTCTGTATGCCCTTTTTCCATACCATGTTCAGGCCGTCGCACTCGAACTTAATGTCCTGAAGATGGTCATAGTCAATCTCCTCGTCCTCAAGTATTATGCCGCCCGACCACTCGTCGTGCTCATAGTCGGCAAAGAGGCGCGACAAAATCTCCTGATGGTAGTTGAAATCCTCCTGCAAGCAGAATATGTCGCATCCCTTTGAGGCAAGATATTCGCTTATGAGTTCGCTTCCGCCCGACTTTGGTCCGTCCTGATTAACATTGAAGAACAGGACCTGTCCCGGCAGACCATCGACATTGAGCGTTGCCATTGTGAAAGAAGTCTGCATCTGAGCATTTGCCGATGAAAACATGCAGCACGACACCGCCACGGCAGCAAATATGCGGTTTAATATATTACGTTTCATTAATTTAGTTCAAGAAGAGTTCTTCTTTTTTATAATATCAGATCATCAAAAAAATATCGGTCCTATTCGCAAAAATAAACAAAAATCGAATATCTGCTAAGAAAAACGCGAAAAAAATGGCTGTTCGTTTTTTTCGATACAAACGCCAATTAAAAAGATAATCACGCCGATGCTGCCCTATTATTCGGCAAAAATGCCTAATTTTGCAAAAACTTAAAAATTACAGAAATGAAATACTTCGAAGTTACATTCAGCATAGAGCCGGACAACGAGTTGGCGCACGACCTTCTGCCGTCGCTTGCCGGAGAAATTGGATTTGAGAGTTTTACCGACGAGGACGGCTGTCTGAAAGGCTACATTCAGCAGGATTTCTGGAACGAGGAGGCACTTAACGAGATTATCGAAAACATTCCGCTTCCCGGCACAACGATAACCTTCACTTGCGAGGAGGCAGAATATCGCGACTGGAACGAGGAATGGGAAAAGCAGAACTTCAACCGCGTTGAGATTGGCGAGAACCTATGCCTTATCCACAGTTCGGAAATCGAAGACGACGACAGCTTCTGCTACAACATAAGCCTCAACCCCAAGATGGCTTTCGGAACGGGAACGCACGAGACTACCTCGATGCTTGTCGAGTACATAGCATCGCTCGACATGAGAAACAAAAACGCATTCGACATGGGCTGCGGAACGTCAATCCTATCGATAATGGCGTGCCTTAGAGGAGCAGACAAGGTTCAGGCTGTAGATATTGACGAGTGGAGCGTTGAGAACAGCCGAGAGAACATAAGCATCAACGGATTCGACAAGCATATCGAGGTCTTTCTTGGCGATGCCTCAATATTGCCGATAAACGAGCAAAAAGCCGACTTGTTCATGGCTAACATAAACCGCAACATACTGCTTAACGACATGGACAAATACGCAAAGTGCATAGCCAACGGCGGAACGCTTCTGATAAGCGGATTCTATACCGAAGATGCAGCCGTACTTATTGAAAAGGCGGCATCGCTTGGATTTGCTCAGACAAGCAGAAACGAACGCAACAACTGGTGTATGCTGGCGTTCGAAAAGAAGCAATAAAATTACTTGTGAATTAGCAAGGATTCGAAACTTTCGAGGGTTGTATGGTATACGTCCAAGTCAACATAACAGCCTATACCATCAACCTTCCCCGTTTCGCTGTATTGCCAAAACTCCCATTCGCCGTCGTACGACAGAGAGTCGGCATAGTTGGCAATCCACAATGGGTACTCATCAAACTCTGAGCGATTCAGGTACTTCTTCTTAAACTTGACACTTGTATAGATTATCGGCCGAACATTATAATGCTTTTCAATCTCAACGAGCCACTTCAGAACATCTTCCTGAAGTTGTTCTTTTGATATTCCGTCTATTTTCTCAATATCAAGAATAGGAGGCAAATCACCATCTTCAAGAGAACCTACTACCCTTATATAATTCTGTATTTGGAAATACGGAACGGTTCCGGGAGTGAAGAAATGATATGCTCCGCGCACAAAGCCGTTCTTCTTTGCCTGAGTGAAATACTCTTCAAAGCGAGAGTCGCTATGGTCTGCCCCTTCGGTTGCCTTTGCCACAACGAATTTCACCTCATGACCGTCGATGCCGGCAGCCGCGAGTCTGTCCCAGTTGATATCTCCCTGATAGTGAGAAACATCTATGCCATATACCGAATATCCCGTAAGATGACGCTCTACCGGATGCAGTTTGAAAGCGTACGGGTTTACATATCTTACATATAGGAAAATTGCCCCACCAACAGCCAGAATAAAACAAAATACAATTCCCACAAGCATCGGGAGCATCTTTCTGAATGTCTTTTCTGTCTGTTTCGAGATGTTTTTCATAGAGAAGAAGTCTGAAAACAGGTCGCCGCCCGACTTGCGTTTCTTTCGCAGTCTGCCTGCGGTTTTCTTCTTCGTCGTGGTGGTCTTTTTCTTCCGGGCAGATGCAGACGGAGACTTGGCAGACACCGATGTGCCAGCCTTCTTTCGCGTTGTAGTCATCCTTGTCTCTGCCATAAAAAAATACCTTTATCTAAAACAAACGAATGCAAAGGTAAAAAAAACTAAATAAAAATGGGCAAGATACCATTATAATATCTCGCCCACTTACTATTTATTTTGGAAAAACAATGTTACTTCTGCTCCAACTTCAAAGTGATAGTTGGCTGGTCGCATACCTCAGAAGGACCGAAGTACTGGATAGGACCAGGGAATACGAAGCAGTCGTTCAAAGCCCAGTTCTCTCTGTTCTTTGCGAACTCAAGGAATGGAGCGCCGTCAAGTTTAACGAGAGCCTTCTGTATAACAGGCTTCATCTCGCCGTTACGCTTCTCCATGTTCATCATCATAGTGATAGGCACACCACCTGCAATCCACTCGGCAGCAGGCTTTGTTGTGTTCTTGATAACAGACATGTAGCCAGTCTTGCCAGCCTGTATAAGGCGTGAAGCAGAGAAACCAAGAGAGTAGCAGTAGTCTGCATCGAAGTTAGAAGGAGTTGCGCAACGTCCCTCGTAACCGAAGAAGTGATGCTGAGTGTTGTACTTGCCAACATACTTGCCCTCTTCCTTCATCTTGGCAAGCTTAACACCTACCATCTCGGCAAGAAGCTGCTCTGTGTCGATAAGAGATACCTGAACGTTTCCGTGTGGGTCGCGGTCTGCGCAAAGCTGCTTTGCAACTCTCTCTGGAAGAGAAGAGAAGATCTCGGCATTCTCCTTGCTCAGCTTGCCAGTTACATACTCAAGCTGTGCTGACTTCTTAATCATAGCAAACTCCTGAGCGTTTGCCGAAAGAAGGTCGTTCAGCTCGGCAATAAGCTTCTTCATGGCTGGAACGAACTCAATCAAGCCCTCTGGAACAAGAACAGTACCGTAGTTCTTGCCGTTCTTAGCACGCTCGGCAACAACATTAGCAATGTAAGTAACGATGTCGTCGAGGCTCTGGTTCTTAGCCTCAACCTCCTCTGAAATGAGGCAGATGTTTGGCTGGCACTGAAGAGCACACTCAAGAGCGATGTGAGATGCAGAGCGTCCCATCAGCTTGATGTAGTGCCAGTACTTACGGGCAGAGTTACAGTCGCGCTGGATATTTCCGATAACCTCCGAATAAGTCTTTGTAGCAGTATCGAAACCGAATGATGTCTCGATGTGCTCGTTCTTCAAGTCGCCGTCGATAGTCTTTGGACAACCGATAACCTGAACGCCGTAGTTCTTAGCCTTGTAGTACTCGGCAAGCACGCAAGCGTTAGTGTTAGAGTCGTCGCCACCGATGATGACGATAGCCTTAATGTTTAGTTCGCGGATGATCTCCAAGCCCTTCTCAAACTGCTCTACCTTCTCAAGCTTAGTACGGCCAGATCCGATGATGTCGAAACCTCCTGTGTTACGGTATTCGTCGATGATGTCTGATGTCAACTCCATGTAGTTGTGATCAACGAAGCCGCCAGGACCCAAGATGAAACCGAAAAGACGGCTCTCAGGGTTGATAGACTTGATTCCGTCGAACAGACCGCTGATTACGTTGTGTCCGCCCGGAGCCTGACCTCCTGAAAGGATTACGCCAACGTTAATTGGCTCGCCCTTGACTGCCTCGCCTGCCTCGAAACGAACAACAGGCATACCGTAGGTATTAGGAAAGAGTTTCTTAATCTCTTCCTGATCTGAAACTGACTGTGTTGGTGCGCCCTCGCAGGCCTTTACTGCTCCCAACAACGCTTTAGGCAACTTTGGCTGATATTCAGCCCTTGCAATTTGCAATGCACTTTTGATCATGGTTTAGACAATTTTTATTTTTTAATAATTTTATTTTTCGCACCGCGAAGATACTGCAAATACGGGAAACTTCACCTATTCCGAAGGCAAAAAAACAAAATATTCAAAAAATAATTGATTTAGATTTGTTTTTCACTTTTTTTTCATATCTTTACATCAGTTTTAAATAATCTTTCATTTTTTTTGATATGGCAAAGAATAGAAGAAACCTGAAGAAGTTTGTGAACTACATTACGAGCGAGTTATTGGCAGAAATTTATTACATTCAGTATTACAATCCTGATGTCGACAAACAGCAGCTTAACGAGGTCTTCACCCGAATAGCAAAGGCTCAGAACGAGTTCGTTAGTCGCATAAGCCACACAGAACCGGGTAACGTAAAGGGATTCTACAAGAAACTAAAGTCCGACTTCAATACCGAGGTCTCTGAAATTATAGACCAACTAAACACTCTTAATTAAAGGTAAAGGAATGAAGAAAAAACTTAGCAGTTTTATTCTCTTCAAGCTTCTTGGATGGAAATACGTGCTAACCGTGCCCGACTACGACAAGTACATCATGTGCATAGCACCACACACCACCAACTGGGACTTGTTCCTCGGCAAATTCTTCTACTGGGCGGTTGGCAGAAAGTCCAACTTCTTGATGAAGAAAGAATGGTTTTTCTGGCCGCTCGGACCGCTGTTCCGCTCGTGGGGAGGCATACCTGTGTTCAGAGACAAAAAGACATCGATGACCGACAGGCTTGCCGAGACTGCAATGAAACTCAGTCAATTCCATCTCGCCATCACTCCGGAGGGCACGCGAAAGCCTAACCCCGACTGGAAGAAAGGCTTCTACTACATCGCCCTCAAAGCGGGCATTCCGATAGTGCTGGCAGGCATCGACTATCAGAAGAAAGAAATCAGGATAGAAAAGGAAATCACGCCTTCGGGCAACATTGATGCCGACATGAAGGAGATAAAGCGTTACTTCAAGGACTTCAAGGGCAAGCATCCGGAAAATTTTACAGTAGGTGAAATCGACTGACAAAAAACAGACTAAAAAGAGATTTATGTGCGGACTGACAGGATTATTTCTGTCAGTCTTCGTTGTGTATGCGCAGATTCCGCCATACAGCACGGCCGAAAAACAGGTGCGCAACAAGATTGTGCCGTATTTCGAGGCTTACAGAAGCAAACTGGCAAACATCAACAGCAGCGGAATAAGGAACGTTGAGGTCGATACCGTAAGGCAGTTCATAAACATATACGGCAACAACACGTTCAGCACGCAGCCGTTTACAAAGCAGGTTATAAACAGCATCTATGCCGATGTCAAGTCTGTCCTGCCCAAGCGGTTCGCCAACTACAAGATAACGGTCTATGCCGACGGACTGCCCATCGAAAAGCAACAGTCCGACGATATGCGCAACTCTATAATGTCAAACCGTCTGTGGCGAGGCATTGACTACACCGGAAAACCGTGGGTAAGAAACATATCCGTGCCCTACCGCCCAAGCAAGGGGCTCGACGGCAGGCACATAGCCCTGTGGGCAAGCCACGGCAGATACTTCAAGCAGGCTCTCAACTGCTGGAACTGGCAGCGTCCGTCAATCTTCGCAACAAGCGAGGACCTTTTCACACAAACCATCGTCGTGCCGTTCCTCATACCTATGCTCGAACGCTCGGGAGCAATAGTCTACACGCCACGCGAGCGCGACTGGCAGGAACTCGAAGCCATCGTTGACAACGACCCTAACTCAAAAGGAACATACAAGGAATACGGCAAGGGCTGGGGAAAAGTACCTACCCCGGGCTTTGCACACGCTAAAGAAACATATCTCGAGGGCGACAATCCGTTTGCCGACGGAACAGCACGCATGATTGCCACGTCTACAAAGGGCGAGACGGCTTCGGCCGAGTGGATTCCCGACTTCGACGAGGCTGGAAACTATGCCGTATATGTGTCTTACCAGCCCATTAAGTGGGCGGTGAACGATGCACAGTACACCATAGTTCACGGCGGAATAAAGACGGTGGTTAAGGTAAACCAGCAGATGGGCGGCGGCACATGGGTATATCTGGGCACATTCGCCTTTGGCAAGGGAAACGGCGACGACAACAAGGTTGTTCTGTCTAACTACAGCAACACCAAGGGATTCGTCTCGGCCGATGCCGTAAGGTTCGGAGGCGGAATGGGCAACATAGCACGCGGTCTCGACGGCGAGACGCCTACCACAAGCGGAATGCCGAGATTCCTCGAAGGAGCACGATACTCAATGCAATGGGCAGGAATGCCTTACGAGGTGTACTCTTCGAGACAAGGAACCAACGACTATCCCGACGACATAAACGCACGCCCGTATGCCATAAACTATCTGTCGGGCGGCTCGGTCTACAATCCGGGGCTTGAGGGGCAGAAAGTGCCTTTCGAACTGTCGCTTGCCGTACACAGCGATGCCGGATTCAGAAAGGACGACCAACTCATCGGAACGCTGGGCATATACACTCTGCAAAACGAGGGCATCGACGTGTTTAACACGGGCGTATCGCGATACACGTCGCGCAACGCTACCGAACTGGCCCTGCAAGAGGTGCAGAACGAGATTCGCACAGCCGTTCCGGAATGGCCGCGACGACGACTGGTGAACGACAACTATAGCGAGACGCGAAACCCCGAGTTCCCTTCGTTCATAGTCGAGACTCTCTCGCACCAGAATTTCTCCGACCTTCACTACGGGCAAGACCCCTACTTCAAGTTCCTTCTGGCTCGCGGCATATACAAGGCGGTTCTTAAATACGTAAACCTGATGCACGGCACTAACGAGGTTGTGCAGCCTCTGCCGGTGCGCTCGTTTGCCATAGCGCAGCCAAACCTTCGGGAGTCTGCCGTTACGCTAAGTTGGAAGCCTACCGCCGACAAGCGTTCGCCATCGTCAGCCCCAACAGGCTACATTCTTTACACGCGCAAGGGCGATGCCGATTTCGACAACGGTATGTATATCGGCAACGGTAAGACGAGCATCAGCGTGCTTCTTGATTCCGACGAACTGTACGACTTCAAGGTTACTGCCGTGAACGATGGCGGAGAGAGCATGGACAGCGAGGTTCTGTCGGCATACATATCAAGCAAGTCGCTAAGCAGTAAGAAGAAAAGTACGATGCTTATAGTAAACGCCTTCACACGTCTGTGCGGTCCGGCCGAGGTAAACAACGACTCGCTTCAGGGCTTCGACATAAAGGCGGAATATGGCGTTCCGTACAAGATGTTCCCGGGCTTCAGCGGAGAGCAGACCTGCTTCACCAAATCCACCATCGGCAAGGAAACGGAAGATGGTCTGGGATTCAGCAACCGCCAGATGAACGGCAAGATAGTTACGGGCAACACGTTCGACTATCCGCACACACACGGCAAGGCTGTTGCCGAGCTGAAGGGCTGGTCGTTCGTGTCGTGCAGCAAGGAGGCGTTCGAGGAGATGGGCAACACATCGGGCTACACCATCATCGACATCATTGGCGGATTGCAGAAAGAGGACTGGTCGCTAACAAGCAAGCCTCTGTTCAGCGAGGGCATGAAGAACCAGCTGAAGACGTTCCTGAACAAGGGCGGAAAGGTTCTGCTAACAGGCGCATACATAGCCAGCGGACTAACAAACAATGCCGACAGCATCTTTGCTTCGAGATGGCTTAAATATTGCGACGGCGAACGCACCTCCGACAGCATTCCGGTAGTGATAAGGCAGGACAAGATGAGTTACGAAATCTATACCGACGCCAACAAATACTGCTATGCCGTTCAGCATCCGTCGGGACTCATCGGCGTAAACGGCTCTATACCGCTTGCCGACTTCGACGGTCAGGACATCTGCGCTTCCGTAGCCTACGGAAGGGGCAAATACCGCGTTGTGTGCTCGTCCGTTCCGCTCGAATGTATAAAAGACGAGAAATGCCGAAACAAGACAATGGAACAATACATCAAATTTCTTGCAAAATAATCTTTAATCATCCACAAAACACCTTCTACCATGGAACTGATATTCGGACTGATTTTCTGGTTTATAGTCGCGCTATTCCTTTCTGGCCTTGCCGTCGTTGGCGGAATTATATCTGCAATCATCTTCAAGGCTGTTACCAAGAAAAGAGTAAGATACTGGGCATGGGCAATATCTCCGCCATTTTGCATTATGTCATTCTTCGTCCTAATCATTTTCGAAGCCTTTCTATATGCCACAATAACAAATACCGACACAGGAATGGGCGACTATGCCAAAGTCTATGTAAACGACGACTATTATCTGAATTGGACAGATGTTCCCGACTGGACTTTTGTAGGCAAGAATGTAGATGGAGGCGACCACGCAAAAGAGATTCTCGTTTATGACAACAAGATTGTCGTTTCTTCGGGCGACAAATTCGAAGATGCCTCAACATACAGGCTATACGAGGTTGATACGGACAAAAAAGTCTGGAACCATCTGTATTCAGCACCTACAACAAGCGCACTATGGAACAAGTACACCAAGGAGCACGGCATAGACAAGGAAAGAGTACAGACTTGCGACGACTTCTATAAAAATAGCAGAAAGCCGTTTGCCATCGGAGCCCTCATCTTCAACATCCTTCTGCTTGCCATTTTCTTCACGCTTATCGGCAAACGCTTGTTCATAAAAAATAGCAGCAGCTGATGCAAGTCGGCAAAAAACGCGGCTTGCATCATCCAAAAAGCAGCCGGGCGAACAGTAAAATCGAGCCTGAAAAACGCCGAAGAATAGGAAAAACGCACAAATTCTGTCTTCAGACCTCAAAAAAACGCCTTAAAAATTGCCGATTTTAATTTAATGTTATACTTTTGGGTTAAATAATCGCTTTTAACAACAATAAAAAAAGGCTTCATTCTTCTTCGGAATGAGGCCTCTTTTTTTTGTTTGATTCCTGATAAAAAAAAAGGCAAGTGAGAAAAAATCCACCTGCCCCATTCTGTCGGGATGAGGCGATTCGAACGCCCGACCCCTACGTCCCGAACGTAGTGCGCTACCAACTGCGCTACATCCCGATTGCCCTAAAGCGAATGCAAATTTAGACAATTTAATTTAAATACAAGCCCTTCCGAGCATATTTTTTTCATTTTTTATTTCTCCATGGCACAGGCATCTTAACAGCAAGCATCTCTCTGCCCTCCAAGTTCAGCCTGTATTCCGGCTCAAACTGCGGTTGCCTGCAACCATGGCAACACGCAACTATCAGTCTTGCAGCCATACAGCAAAAGCATAGCCCAGCACCACACCTCACAACATCAAAAAAACAACTGTAACAACTGTAACTGTAACCGCCCATAACATAAACCCAAATCGGTCATTAGAAATTTGGCATGTCTATTTTTCTAATGACCGCCATTAGAAAATATCGGTTGTATTAGGCTATCCTTCAATAATTTACTACCTTTACCACGCAGAAAAACATAAGAAGATGA
>NZ_KL370877.1:0-318 GCF_000702225.1 Bacteroides sp. Ga6A2
GACGTACCTTGGACGTACCTTGGACGTACCTTGGACGTACCTTGGACGTACCTTGGACGTACCTTGGACGTACCTTGGACGTACCTTGGACGTACGAACAATTTCTGACGAAATTGTTCGTTATAAGTTCCAGACTATCAATCATCAATTATGAATAGAGTCAACTATCATCAACCCAGAATTTTCAACTTTCTCTCACTCATCACCTACTCTGGATACACCTTGGATATACCTTCCCTATACATTGCGTATAGCTTCCGTATATCTTCAATATACCTTCCATATTCCTACCTTCTTCCTACCTTCTTCCTACCTTCT
>NZ_KL370877.1:668-14922 GCF_000702225.1 Bacteroides sp. Ga6A2
AATTTTGAATTATCAATTATGAATTTTGAATTGTTCATTGTCAATTGTCAACTGTCCATTGTCAATTCTGAATTTTTCAACTTTCAATTTTCAACTTTCGAATTTTCAATACCCGTCTTCAGGAACTTCACATACTTGTCGATATCCTCGTCGTAACTGTATGCTGCATTCAGCGGATTGCCGTTGCCATCTACCAGAACATAGAACGGCTGCGTGTTGCTTCCGAACTTGTGACGTTGCAGATAACTCCACTTGTCGCCAAGAGTGCGGAGAGTCAACGTACTACCATCAGCCTCGGTAACCGTAAGTTTCTGCGGAAGCGGCTTCTTGTTATCGGTATACAACTCTATCAATACATAGTCGTTCTCGAGCATCTCGCGCACCTTAGGGTCAGTCCACACGGCAGCCTCCATCTTTCGGCAGTTTACGCAGCCAAGACCAGTAAAGTCGAGCATGACAGGCTTGTTGTGTTTGCGCGCATACGCCATACCCTCGTCATAATCGCTGAACATCGGCTTAACCGAATTATCCACAAGTTTCCACTTCTGCGTACTCATTGGCGGAGTGAAGGCACTAACGAGCTTGACAGGCGCGCCCCACAGTCCCGGAACGAGATAGCAGACAAACAGCGCGACAATAGCACCTATTAAAATACGAACCTTTCCGACAGACTTCTTTCCCCTATGGTCGTCTGGAATCTTGACAAGCCCGAACAGGAAGAGGGCAAGCCATGCAAAGAGCACAACCCAGATACCTATGAACAAATCGCGGAACAGCAGATTCCATCCGTAAGCCATATCGGCCACAGAGAAGAACTTGAGGGCAAAAGCCAGCTCGATAAAACCGAGGAACACCTTTACCACCACCATCCAACTGCCCGACTTTGGTGCTTGCTTGAGCCATGCAGGGAAGAGGGCGAACAGAGTGAACGGCAGGGCAAGCGCGATGGCAAAGCCCAACATACCGAGCGATGGGGCGAGCAACTCGCCTGTTGTTGATATCTCTACCAGCAAGAAACCGATGATAGGACCTGTGCAGCTGAACGACACCAACGCCAAGGTGAATGC
Organism: Bacteroides sp. Ga6A2; assembly: GCF_000702225.1. Classification (NCBI taxonomy): domain Bacteria; kingdom Pseudomonadati; phylum Bacteroidota; class Bacteroidia; order Bacteroidales; family Bacteroidaceae; genus Bacteroides; species Bacteroides sp. Ga6A2. The sequence continues at coordinate 1,736 of NZ_KL370877.1, forward strand.
CATAAGGAAGATGCTAAGCAATCCTGTTGCCTTGTCAGCCTTACTATCAACGGCGGTGCTCCACGATGCAGGCAGAGTAATCTCGAACAAGCCGAGGAAACTGAGTCCGAACACGACGAGCAGCAGGAAGAAGAATATATTGGCAACGGCACTCGTAGAAATAGCGTTGAGCTGGTTGGCACTCGACAGCAGCGTTACCACAACAGCCAGAAGCATATAGATGACAACAATGCTTGCGCCGTATGTAAACGCATCGCGGATGGCTTTTGAACGGTCGGCACTTCGTTTAAGGAAGAAACTTACCGTCATAGGGATTATAGGCCACACGCACGGAGTGGCAAGAGCCACAAGTCCGCCCAAGAAGCCGAGCAGGAAGATGGTGAGAAGAGAGCGGTCTGCCCCACCCTGTCCTTCGTCTTCGCCGAAAGAGCTGAGTTTGTCTATTACAGGAGTCCACAAGTCGGACACGGCAGTTGTATCGACATTCATCACTACTGCCGAAGAAGCCGATGCAACGGACGAATCGGCAATAGCGTTCTTCTCGTCTGCCTGAGCCGCATCCTTTGCGGCATCAGTCTTGGCTGCGGCAACCTTGCCCGAGAAAGAGAAGTCCACCGATGTAGGCGGAAGACAATTCTCGTCGTTACATGCGCCATATTCAAGATATCCGTTAGCCTCGTAGTCGTCGCCAGTTATCTGTATTCGCTGTACAAACTGCACGGAATGTTCGAAATACCGAACGTCCATGCCGAACATATCATCGTACTTCTTTATCTCGTTGCCTTCGGGCTTCAGTCTGCCCACAGCCTTCACGTTGCGGCTGTCTTCGAAATGGAACGAAGCAGAGACAGGTCCGTCGTCGGGCAGACCGGTTGAATACACATGCCATCCGTTGGAAATTGTTCCGCTGAAGATGACGTCAAATTCACGTTCGCTTACCTGTTTTTGCTTGACAGCAAACTTTACAGGACTTTTGATTTGCGCAATTGTCGGTATCATTATGCCGAGCAAAAGCATGATTGTTGTTATAATCCGTCTCATTTTGCGCAAAAATAATGAATTTATGGGATTCTATGCTACATTTTATCATTTATCTGCAAGCAAATCACACTCTACGATACGAAGTTCGTTCTTGACCTTATCGCCGTCCTTAGCCTTGAAAAGGTCAAGTTCATTTGCAACTGGGGCTGCAAGCTCGACGATCTGCCCAAAAGCATCGCTGTTTGCGGCTGCGCCCTTCAGTCGTATGGTTATGCTTCGGGATTCCTTCGGGTTTAGTTCGAGATGAACATAGCCGAGGCTTGTAGGAGTTTCGCCTTTCCAAACCAACGTGCTGTCGGCATAAACCTCAATAGGATATTTGCGTTTGCGCCAGCCTGTGAACTTAGCAACCACCTGTCTGACGACTTCGGGCTTTGCAAATTTGTATGTTATCCATGCCGTTGAAGATAATCCGTCGTTCTTCCATTCTGTCTCCTCGTTGTCGTCGATACTATATCGCGCCGTGCTCTGACTGCATCCGGCTACGACATCGGCAATCTTTACAGTACGGAATATCTGTTTATAAGAAGGCGTAGAAGGAGTTTCGCCACGCAGCATCGTAAACGGAACGGTTGTGCTCTTGTTATCGGTCGTAAGAGTCATAGCCGAAGCATTACTTGATGAGCCATCTGTTGGCTTGACAGTCTTCAATACACACGAAGCCTTGCCAAGTCCGTCGGCATCAGCAGAGACAACTATCCTGCCCGGATTGGTCGTGCTACGCAAAAGCACACGATTCACGCCACATTCAACAGGAAGAATCTGAGAGCCTACACAGTTTGTTCCAAGCGAGTCTTTAGCCAAGCCTCCACACCACTCAGCCGCCCCTTTCAGACTGAAACGGATCTTATTGTTTGCAAGCGGACAGCGGTTTCCGTCTTTGTCAACAACCTCAACCTCAATAATAGCCATATCAGCCCCATCTGCCTTGAAGCCACGCGCATCGGTCATGGTGGTGAGACGAATATGATGCGGTTTGCCAGCAGTTTTCAGACTGTATGATGAAAGTTCGCGTCCGGCCTCATCGTAAGAAACCGCCTTAATCTCGCCAGCCTCAAACTTCACATTATCGAATGTATATAAGAAATGGTAATCGTTTCTGCCGCCTTCAATCTCCCTGCCGTTGACAAAGAGTTTTACCGATGGAGCATCGCTAACAACATACACAGGCTTTACGGTTTCTGCCTGATAGTTCCAATGCCCCATTATATAGGTCTGACTGCTGTCTGGCGTAATCCATCCGTTCCACATAACCTGATGAGCGTAATACGAATCCTTTGGCAAACGCATGGCATCTACTATTCCGCTTGTACGATAGTTACTCTCGCCACGGTTGTGCGTATTTGTGTCGGAGAAGATTATTTTTACGCCGCCGTTGCTCACCCTCTCGCCTGTTCCGGGACGTTCGAGCCAGTAATCGTACCAACGGCGCACATGCTCAACGGCAAGCTGGTCTTGGTTCAGGTTGTAAGCCGAAGCATCGGAGTTTCGGTATAAAGGTCCGTCACCACTCTTATGGTAAGGGAAACTCCAGTCGTCCCAATATCGGCGAAGCCCTTCGTCTCTGCTATACTCCATTGCCCATACTGGCTTTGTGGCACTTTTGTTTATGTAGAGCATTTCGCCACCATACTCTGCAACGGTTTTGTTGCTGAGCATCTCGCGCGAACCTATGGCACGACCGCCGTTAGGGTCGAACCGATTGCGAATTTCGAGCATCTGTTTCATGTGTTCCTCGCTGATGCCCTTGTTTCCGCATTCATAGAATATGATGCTTGGATTGTTGCGATTGTAGACAATTGCATCTTTCATCAGTTCAATACGATGTTCCCATCTGCGGTCGGAAACATCTTTCTCGGCATCGCCTGCCGGCATAGCCTGCATAAGTCCAACGCGGTCGCACGACTCAACATCTTGCTTCCAAGGACAAACGTGCATCCACCTGACAAGGTTTCCTCCACTACGAACCATGAGCGAATTGCTGTAATCGCTGAGCCATGCCGGAACACTCATTCCAACACCCGGCCACTCGTTACTTGTGCGCTGGGCAAAACCATGAACCATTATTGCACGGTTGTTCAGCCATGTTATTCCATCATGGAAACCGGTTTTCCTAAAGCCGGTGCTTATTGTCTGCTCATCGAGAACTGCTCCTTTTTCCGACACAATCTTCGTCTTTACATCATAAAGATAGCCGTATCCCCAACTCCAGAAATTTAGATTTGCAACGGGCGATTCGGCTTTTAACACAGCCTTTGAGTTCTTGGCTATCCTGCCTGCCGTAGAGAATGACTTTATCATTCTGCCTTTGTCGTAAACCTCGCATACAAGTTTTACAGGCATATCCGAATCGGTCTCGTTCATAACCTCGGACTCTACACAGATATCAGCCTTACGGCTATCAACATCTATTCCACGGGCATAGACGTATGTGCCCACCGTTCCTAAACTTGAATACAGCGGAAGCGTTTGATAAACCTTGTCGAGCACATGGATACGGACGTGTTTAGGAAGTCCGCCATAGTTGGCGTTGAAGTTTTTGTCGTTCCATTGGAATGAACTGCGTGTACTTTTCTCCTTGTATTTCCAGTCGTTGTCCGTCAGGACTTCGAGTCTGTTTTCCTTTCCGAACACAAGGTGCTGGGTAAGATCGACTCCGAAAGCCATAACGCCGTTCTCGTGCATGGCTATCTGCCTGCCATTAAGAAAGACAACGGCACATTGCCGCGCTCCTTCGAACTCGATAAAAACCTTCTTTCCGCGCCATGCCGACGGGACTTTGAACACCTTGGTATATCTTACCGTATCGGTAGATAGTTTCTCGATATGGACTTTGAAAGCCTCACTCTGATTCCACGCATAAGGCAAAGTTACATTCTTTGTCTTTCCACCACGGCTGAAACTCCAGCCCGAATCGAATTTTACGTTGTGTTGCGCCGCAGCCGACAACGATATCAACATCGCTGCTGCAAAAAGGGTTAAGTTAGTAATTCTGTACATTATAAAAGTTTTAACACGTGACAAAAGATTTTATTAACTTGCGCAAAGATAAATCAAGGCAACCGAAAAAACAAATAAATTGATTATCTTTGCATTTTCAATAGAAAACAATACAAACTGATGGACAAATCAAGCACCAAAACGCCATACAAATGCAGCGTGCTCCCTACTGCGGAGCTTAACGCCGAGATAAAACTTCCGTCGTCGAAGAGCATCAGCAACCGTGCGCTGATAATAAATGCTCTGGCAGGAAGCAAGGAGATACCCGAAAACGTGTCGGACTGCGACGACACGTTTGTCATGATAAGAGCTTTGAAGGAGATGGGCGACACCATTGACATAATGGCTGCCGGAACGAGCATGAGATTCCTCACGGCATTTCTGTCGATAACCGAGGGCGTGCGCACCATCACCGGCACGGAGAGAATGAAGAACAGACCGATAGGCATATTGGTAGACGCACTACGCTCAATGGGCGCAAACATAGAATATGCCGAGAAAGAGGGCTTTCCGCCGCTGCGCATAACGGGCTGCAACAACCTGAAGGGCAAGTGTACCATTGCTGGTGACGTAAGTTCGCAATACATATCGGCAATACTGATGATTGGCCCGGCACTTAACGACGGTCTTGAACTGACCATAACGGGAAACATAAACAGCCGCCCTTACATCGACCTTACGCTGAAGATTATGCGCGACTTCGGGGCGGTGGCAGAATGGAGCGGCAGCAACACAATAAAGGTAGAGCCTGTAAAGTACAAGCCTACAAGATATTTCGTTGAGAGCGACTGGAGCGCATCGTCATACTGGTACGAGATGCTGGCACTCTCAGACGGCGGCACGGTACGGCTTCCGCTTCTGTTCAGAGACAGTTATCAGGGCGACAGCAAGGTTGCCGACATCTTCAGGAATCTTGGAGTTGAAACGACCTTTGCCGACAAGCAGGTTATCCTTACAAAGAAGGGCGAGCCTGTAAAGCATCTTGAATACGACTTTGCACAACAGCCCGACCTTGTGCAGACGTTTGCCGTGACGTGCTGCATGATGGGCATAACCTTCCACTTTAAGGGCACGCAGAGTCTGAAGATAAAAGAGACCGACCGCATAGAGGCACTAAAGACCGAACTACACAAGATGGGCTTCGTGCTTAACGACTCGGACAATGGCGCAGAACTATGCTGGAACGGCGAGAGATGCAATGCCGACGAGGTGGCAGAGATAAGCACATACGAAGACCATCGTATGGCAATGGCTTTTGCCCCGGCGGTGATAAAAGGCATCAAGATGCAGATTCAGAAGCCGATGGTGGTAACAAAATCGTATCCAAACTATTGGAACGACCTGAAGAAAGCCGGCTTCGGAATTGAGAACGAATATAACTAACATTTTTTATGCACATACTTATATATCTGCTTATAGCCGCAGGAATAACGGCTCTCGTTGCCGGATACTTCCACAACAAGAGCGTACAGAAGAAGATTGACAAGGGCGAACTGCCGCCCGATGCACTTAACATCGTCGACGTGCAGAACATGGAATGTTGCGGACAGCACGAGACATGCGAGAAAGACAGTCTGCTGGCAGCAATAAGCAAGGAAATAGAGTACTACAACGACGAGGAACTCGACGAATACCGAGGCACTCCGTCAGACCAATACACAGCCGAGCAGATTGAGGAGTTCCGCGATGTTCTCTTTACCATGCGCGAGGACGAGGTAGCAGGCTGGGTTCGTTCGCTTCAGTTAAGAGCCGTAGAACTGCCCGACGAACTGAAGGACGAGGTCTTCCTGATTATCGGCGAGCGAAGGAACCACTAATATTCATCTTTCTGAAAAATGAGCATTTTCGAATACATATTCTTTCAGCACGCAATTCTGGGAAGCCTGCTTGCCAGCATTATATGCGGACTGGTAGGAACGTACATCGTTACCCGCCGACTTGTATTCATTAGCGGCGGAATAACGCACGCATCGTTCGGCGGCATAGGGCTTGGCGTCTTTCTGGGCGTGAACCCTATATTGTCGGCTGCCGTATTCTCGGTTCTGTCGGCGTGGGGAGTACAATGGTTCAGCCGCCGCTCCGACATGCGTGAGGACTCGGCTATCGCCGTGTTCTGGACGTTCGGCATTGCCATAGGCATCATCTTCTCGTTCCTTACACCGGGATTTCTGGCTGATTTGTCGTCGTTCCTCTTCGGAAACATTCTGACAATAACCACAGGCGACCTCTGGCTTCTTGCCATTCTCGCCACCTTTGTGTGCTTGCTCTTTGTGCTGATGCTCAGACCGATAGTAGCCATAGCGTTCGACCGTGAGTTTGCACGCTCGCAGCGGCTGCCAGTCGAGGCAATAGAATATCTGATGATGACGGTAATTGCGCTAACCATCGTGTCGTGCCTCAGAATGATTGGCATCGTGCTCGTAATATCGCTGCTCACCCTTCCGCAGATGACGGCAAACCTGTTCTGCAACCAGTTCAAGCACATCATGCTGCTTTCAATCCCGATAGGATTTCTGAGTTGCATCGGCGGTCTGTTCATTTCTTACCAGTTGAACATTCCGTCGGGAGCCACAATCATCTGTGTATCAATACTTATCTATACTCTCTGCAAAATATACCAGAACATAAAGTCAAGATTCTGCACATCTGCCGTACAATAAAAACGAGATGTGTGAGTTTTGTATTTTAGATATGTCATGTTGAAACGATTCGCCACATACGCCGCCTTTCTTTGCCTGATGCTTGCCACAGGCTTTATTGCCGGGTGTTCTTCGAGCAAGAACACGGCACAGACGCGTTTCTACAAATCGTTTACGGCACGATACAACACTTATTTCAACGGTCACGAGGCGTTCAAGGAGGCTAAGGAGGAGCAGGAAAAGCAGAACAAGGACAACTACATGGAGATTCTGCCCTACTTCATCGTGTCGAACAAAGAGACTGCCGAGGTTGGAAAATCGCTCTACGACCGCACCATACTGAAGTGCGAGAAGACAATCAAACTGCACAGCATAAAGGCTAAACCGAAGGTTGCTCCCGACAAGAAGAGAACGGAGAAGAACCGCAAGTGGCTGGCACAGAAAGAGTATAACCCGTTTTTGTGGAAGGCGTGGATTCTGATGGGCGAAGCGCAGTTTAACAAAGGCGAGTTTATCGAGGCGGCATCGACATTCTCGTACATCAACAGGCTTTACAGCAACAATCCCGATGTTCTGGCGCAGTCGAGGATATGGCTGGCAAGATGCTACAGCGAACTCGACTGGTTCTACGATTCGGAAGACATCCTTAACAACGTGAACCGCGACAGTCTGTCGTGGAAACTAACATCGTCGTATGCCGGAGCGCGAGGTCATCTTCTGCTAAGACAACAGAAATACAAAGAGGCTATTCCGTATCTCGAAAAATCGCTCAAGAGCGTGAAGGGCACGTACAACAGAGCCAGAATGTTCTACCTCATCGGTCAGTTGTGCCACCAGACAGGCGACGATGCCAAGGCATACAAGTATTTCAGCAATGTGATTGGCGTAAATCCGCCTTACATCCTCGAGTTCAACGCGCGCATAATGCAGACCGAGGTGATGAGCAAGGCAAACTCGCAGAAGGTTCTGAAGAAACTGAACTCGATGGCACGTAACCCGAAGAACAGCGAGTATCTCGACCAAGTTCACTATGCCATCGGAAACGTATATCTAACACGGGGCGACACCGCCAGAGCCATAAAAGCCTACGAGCAAGGCAGAAAGGCTGAGGCACGCAACGGCATAGAAAAAGGTATTCTGAACCTGAAACTCGGCAACATATATTGGGAAAAGCACAAGTACAAGAACGCAAAGGAATGTTATACCGATGCGCTCGGACTAATTGGCACAACTCATGCCGAATACAAGGAGACAAGCCACCGCTCGGAGATTCTCGACGAGTTGGTTGAACATACTCAGAACATCGAACTTCAGGACAGCCTTCAGCGGCTTGCAAGAATGTCTGAGACCGAACGACTTGCGTGCATAGACCGCATAATCGAGGAGGTGATTAAGAAAGAAAAAGAAGAGCAGAAAGAAGCCGAACGCGCCGCCCGAATGGCTGAGCACGACGAGCAGATGGCAGAACTTGAAAGCAAGACGAAGACCGAGGCTCCACAGGTGCCTGTTGCCGGAAAGGGCGACAACGCGTGGTACTTCTACAACCCGACGGTTGTGTCGCAGGGAAAGACGGCCTTCCAGAAGAAATGGGGACGCCGAGTGCTCGAAGATAACTGGCGACGAAAGAACAAGGGTGTTCTGCAATCGGACGAGGAAGAACCAGCCACGGCACAATCTTCCGAAGAGCCTAAGCAGGAAGAGGAACAACTGCAACGGCCTGTAAGCAATCCTACCAAAGGTCTAAAGGAGATGGCGGCCGAGCCGACAGCCGAGGACAACAAGAGCCGCGACTTCTACCTCAAGCAGATTCCGCTTTCGGAGGAGAAGATGAACGAGAGCAACGACATCCTGAAGGATGCTCTCTACGGCGCAGGCGTGGTGTGCCAAGACCGTCTGGGCGACTTCAGCCTTGCACGAGGCTCGTTCCTACGCCTCATCAACAACTATCCAAAATACGACAAGGAAGAAGAGGTGTTCTACCGCCTCTATCTTATGGACATAATGGACAACAGACAATCGTCTGTATATCAGCAGAAACTGAAGGAGTCATATCCCGAAGGCGACTACACCAAGATGGCTAACGACCCCGAATATCTGTACAACGCAAAGTACGGAAAACACATCGAGGATTCGCTCTACGCCGCAACATACGAGGCTTATCGCAACGGCGACTACGAGACGATAGAGAAGAACGTGAAAATCTCGGACGAGAAATATCCGCGAGGCAAGAACCGCGCCAAATTCATGTTCCTCGACGCCATGAACAAATTGCATGGCAACGACCAGAACGGCTTCGTGGCCGAACTGAAGATTATTGCCGAGAGATACTCGAACGACGGCATCAGCGAGATTGCCGGACTGATGGTTAAGGGCGTTCAGGAAGGCAGAATACTCCAGAACGCAAGTCTTACAGGCTCGCTGTGGTCGCGCCGTGGCATGAGCACGCAAGAGGAGAACAAGGAAGCCGGAAAGATTCCGGAATGGAGCAAGAACGAAGAAGGCACTCACCTATTCATGCTCGCATACGAGAGCGGAAAGGTAAACGAGAACCAACTTCTGTTCGAGATTGCCCGATACAACTTCGGCAAGTTCATGGTGCGCAACTTCGACCTATCGTTTGTGCGCAACAACGGCATAAGCATGCTTCAGGTTAAGCCGTTCATCAACATGAAGGAGGCAATAAGATACTCGCAGCAACTCTTTGCCGCCGACGGAATGAGCGAAAAACTCGCCGGTCTGCGCGTAGTAATAATATCCGAAGAGAACATGAAACTCTTGGGCGACTACTACAGTTTCGACGACTATCAGGAATATTTCGAAAAGACATATCATAACCAGTTGCCAAAGATTATGAAGGAAATTGACAGCATCGACTCGCTAAACGAGCCCGACTATGATGTGCCAGAGAAGAAAGAAGAACAATCTGCTGACGACGCCGAACAACAAGGCGCACCAACTGATGACTTTAACCCCTTTAATTTCTAAAAGCGTATGAGTAACGGAAAACTACTTTGGGTAGATGATGAGATTGAGCTGCTGAAGGCTCACATCATCTTTCTGGAAAAGAAAGGCTACGAGGTCACAACCGTAAGCAACGGAACAGATGCCATAGACCTGTGCAAGGAAGAAGAGTTCGACCTTATACTGCTCGACGAGAACATGCCGGGCATAAGCGGACTTGAAACGCTGTCGCAGATTAAAGCATTCACGCCGTCGGTGCCAATCGTTATGGTTACAAAGAGCGAGGAGGAGAACATCATGGACCAAGCCATAGGCTCTAAGATTGCCGACTATCTGATAAAGCCCGTGAACCCTAACCAGATTCTGCTGACGCTGAAGAAGAACATCCATCAGAAGGAGATAGTAACCGAGGCTACGAACACAGGCTATCAGCAGAATTTCGGCAAACTGAGCATGCAGATTAACGACTCGCTAACCTGCAACGACTGGATTGAGGTGTACAAGCAACTGGTGCATTGGGAACTTGAACTGACCAACACCAACAGCGAGATGACATCGATGCTCGAGATGCAGAAGAGCGAGGCAAACAACGCCTTCGCCAAATTCATACGCAAGAATTACGAAAACTGGATTGTGAACCGTCAGGACGCGCCGCTTCTCAGTCCCGACATATTCAAAAAGAAGGTCTTTCCGCTGCTCGACAACGGAGAGAAGGTCTTTCTGCTGGTTCTCGACAACTTCCGCTACGACCAATGGAAGATGCTAAGTCAGGAACTTTCAGCCGACTTTACCATCGACGAAGACCTCTACTTCACCATCCTTCCAACGGCAACGCAATATGCGCGCAACGCCATATTCTCGGGCTTGATGCCACAGCAGATTGCAAACATGTTTCCCGACCTTTGGGTTGATGAGGACGAGGAAGAAGGCAAGAACCTGAACGAAGAACCGCTCATCGACACGCAGATGAAGCGTTTCAGACGCAAGGAGTCGTTCTCTTACAACAAGATTAACAACTCAGCCAACGCCGAGAAACTGCTCGAGAAATTCAGTCAGCTTACAAAAAACCAGCTCAACGTCATCGTACTAAACTTCATCGACATGCTGTCGCACGCCCGAACAGAGAGCATGATGGTGCGCGAACTGGCAAACAACGAGGCAGCCTACCGAAGCATAACGCTAAGTTGGTTTCAGCACTCGGCAACGCGCGACCTCTTCAAGGCTCTGGCGGCAAGCGACTACAAAATTATCATAACCACCGACCACGGAAGCATAAGGTGCAACAACCCTATAAAGGTGGTGGGCGACCGCAACACCAACACCAACCTGCGTTACAAACTGGGCAAGAACCTGAGTTACAATCCAAAGGAGGTGTTCGAGATAAAGAATCCGAAGAAGTGCGAACTGCCGTCGCCAAACATCAGCACAGCCTACATCTTCGCCACCGGAAACAGTTTCTTTGCATATCCCAACAACTACAACTACTACGTTAGCTACTACAAAGATACGTTCCAACACGGCGGAATATCGCTTGAAGAGATGATTGTTCCGCTGATAACTCTACAAGGAAAAAAACGAAACTAAAAATATATAAGAATTATGGAAATAAAAATCGACTCATTAGATAACATCAAAGAGGCAGCCAAGCAGTTTGTGGCAGCCATCGACCAGAATACAGTATTTGCATTCTACGGCAAGATGGGAGCCGGCAAGACAACCTTCACCAAGGCCGTATGCGAGGAACTGGGAGTAACCGACACGGTAGCATCGCCAACATTCGCCATCGTAAACGAATACCGTAGCGACACAACGGGCGAACTAATCTACCACTTCGACTTCTACCGCATAAAGAAACTCGACGAGGTTTACGATATGGGCTACGAGGATTACTTCTACAGCGGCGCGCTCTGCTTCATAGAGTGGCCCGAACTGATAGAGGAACTTCTGCCAGAAGATGCCGTAAAGGTAACCATCGTAGAGAACGAAGACGGCTCAAGAACCGTTTCGTTCTGAGACGAAGGAATCAAAATAATTATAAAAAGTGCATATTCTCATCAGAATAAGATGAGTAAAAAACATTACTCCAATTATAGAAATATACATATTAGATAAATAATAGGATATATATGCTTATATGGTAAACAAGTGGACAAGAGAAGAAACTATTATTGCCTTTAATGTGTATTGTAAAATACCATTTAAAGATAGCAAAAAGACACATCCTATGATTAAGGAATATGCAAAAATCATAGGAAGGAGTCCGAGTGCACTTAATATGAAAATTGGAAATATTGGACGACTTGACCCGAAATTAAAAGAAAAAGGAATTGTCGGGTTATCTCATGGTGCAAAAATAGAAAAAGACATTTGGACTGAGTTTTATGAGAACCCAGATAAACTCACATTTGAAAGTGAATGTTTGATAGCTAAATTCACCCAACAAAATATTGAGAACATGGCAAATATTGATATAAAAAAATTGCCAAACGGGAAAGAACGATTAACAATAGTGAAACAGAGAGTAAACCAATCATTCTTTCGCTCTGCTGTTATGTGCTCTTATGATTTCAAATGTTGTATTTCTGGTATCGGAAATTCAGAACTTTTAGAGGCATGTCATATTGTGGACTGGAGTGAAGATTCAACCAACCGAAGTAATCCAGAAAATGGACTATGTCTGAATTCTTTTTTTCATAAAGCATATGACAATTATCTTATAGCCATAACTCCAGATTATCACATCGTAATATCAGATGTTTTGTTAGACAAAACAGAAAACGGCGATTTCAAGAATTATCTTATAGGACTGGATAATAAAAAAATAATTTTACCAAATAGATTTTGTCCCAAGCAAGATTTTTTAGAGTATCATTATCGTAAATACCTAAATGCCCGATAATATGGTCGAACTAGATGTAACATACTTACGTTTTATAGAAAAGTATCATCCAAGATATAGTTCTGATGATAGAGTATTACTTTGCGATATTCTTTTCCGTTATCTTTCTAATGATGAAGTATCAAATGAAGATTTAAAGTGGATAAAAGATGAATTCGATTCAAAGAAAGAAGTTCTCCAAGAATTAAAGCGTTTGGAGATTAATCTTTTTTCCGAAGCTTTAGGATATTACTATGCCAATTTAAATCTTATTCAGTTGTAGATTTCTGAACTCCGAGTGCCCTAACATAAGGCATTTGTAATGCCAAAGTTGAATCCGCCAGCATCAGCAGATAATACTTTTTTGTATTGCTGTCCGGTAAAACTCAAAAGGCAATAAAAATCCTCCCCGAAGCCCAGTAAATATGCGCCTCGGGGTCTTTTTTAAAAAAAGTAAGCCCCCTCAATCAAAAAATGTGGGTTCTGGTGGTGCTTTCTGCGTCTCTTTCGCAACTATGTCATTCCAAGTTCTGTCCGGCTTTTCCATAAACCGAATGAAGTCGATGTAGTACATGAGCGTAAGGCGTATCATGGTGACAACTTGCGAGAATGCGCAGTTTCGTTTTATGCTTCTTGAGAGGACAGTTATGAGCAGATTGGCAATGAGT
>NZ_JNKX01000062.1:0-14266 GCF_000702225.1 Bacteroides sp. Ga6A2
ACTTTCGGATCATACTTTGTGACACCACACGTTGGACATATTTCAGGTTCGTATGAAGTCAAATCCAAAGACTCTTCAATTACAGGAATTACCAATTGTACATAAGAATCTATTATGGAATCGTCTTTATACTTTCTCAATGGACGACAAGCAATGCCTAGCGGTTTGAAAAACTTTTCGTAAAGGGATGTCTGTACGAAAAATTCATCAAAAATCCATCCTAACCCCCAAAAAGGGTATTTGGGAACTCTTTTCACTCTAAAATCATCTTTTTGTACTGTGCCTATTCCACATTCATCACACATTTCTTTAGTTTCGTAGGTATTATATAAGTACCCTTGGTCACCATCGGGCATAGGATATCCAAATGAATTCCAACCGACTAATACACAATACTCTGCAGAAAGAACTTCTTTTTTTGTAAATTCAGTTCCCAGAATGCCAATAACCTCCCATTTATCAAATAGAGGTTTCAATTCTTTATATAGATTTAAATCATAAATATTAAATCTATCAATACCCTCTTGTACATCAATATTATATCGATGCAGGATTTCGACCTGTTTTTTATCCCAATTTTTTGAGAATTGTCTGTAAACCTTCATATTCTATAAACCTAATGCAGTTGGATAATCTATCTATTACAAAGCATCTTGAAATCGCAGTTTTTGCAATGGTCTTCGTTGTCGGTCTGAGAGAACGGTACGTTCTGGTCGAAAATCTCTTCCAAAACCGAATTCAGACGGTCGGAGAATTCTTCGGAATAGGCTGAGATGTCGTAAATAGGTTCCTTGTCCATCTTCAGAATCTCGTCGTAGTCGCCGCCGGCTTTCTGAATGTAGAGCAACGCCGGAGCAACAGGGAATCCGTTCGGGTTGTGTTCCTTGCTGTCCTTCAAGAAGTTGCAATACAGGAATGTCTGCAAGAAGTAATAAGGACGGTCTTTCTTACCCACGAAAATATTCTCGACAGACGTAGTTTTCTGTTCATTTCCGCCGCCGGTTTTGTAGTCTACAATCCTTATCAGAGTCTTACCGGGCTGCAAAGGATGCGCAATCTCGTCCATACGGTCTACAATTCCGCCAAGACTGCTGTGCACATTTCCGTTTACAGTCTTAATCAGAATTTCGCCGCCAACATCAAACTCCTGACCTCTTATTCTGAAAGGCGTAAGTTTGATGTCGTGCTCAAGCAGTCGTCTTATATACTTTATTATAACCTCGCGGTTTATAAGCTGAACGCCGTTGTATTCAATCTTGCTGCCGTCATCGTCTTTCAGCTTGAAGAATTCTTTTCTGAAAGCCTTGTCAACCGCATCGGGAATTAGCAGGGGATGGTCGAGATAACGCCTCAAATCCGATTCCTCTACGACATCCTTTCTCTGGCTTATCTCGCCGTAGATATGCTCTGCCACAGCGTGGAAGATTGTTCCGAACGTTGGAGCGTCAATCTCGGTTGTTACCTCATCGCGCTCACGAAGTCCCACAACATATTTGAAATAGAACTCCAGACGGCAGTTTATGTAGACATTTATTGCCGACGGCGAGAAGAGGAATTTCCGTTGCTTCTTCTTATTGTAATCCGAGCGGACATCGTATCTCTGAACAAGGAGATGCATTATCTCGTCAGATTTCTTTACAGATATCTCCTTCGTCTCCTGCATGTTTACATCGGCCTGAAGCGTTTTATGCTCAACCGAAATACCAGTTTCTACGGCATATTGCAATATGAAACGGCTCGGCTCGCCAATGTTCATCCCGTCGGTTGACGAATTGTACATCAGCGTTATGTGCTCGCTTCGCTGCATCAGTCGGTAGAAGTAGTAGGCATATACAGCCACCTTTCGCTCGATGGTTGTAAGACCGAAATAACTTCGCAAAGAGTACGGAATGAACGAAGCCTGATTTACCGGCTTTGGCAGTTTGCCTTCGTTTACCGAAAGCATTACGAGGTTGCGGAAATCGAGGTTTCTGGTCTCGAGAACGCCCATAACCTGAAGTCCGATGGCAGGCTCGCCGTGGAACGGAATAGACGATGTGCGCATTACTTGGTCGAGCAGTTTGAAGAGCGTAACCGGCATTATGTCAAGCTCGCCATTACCAAACAGCGTGATGAAGCGGTTTAGCATCGTGTAGCCCTGAAACAGCGACTCGGCATATAGTTGGGCAAAGGCATCTTTCGTGTTGTTGCCGCCGTTTTTGCGATAGTGAAGCGCAACTTTCTCAATCATCGTGCGCAGATATACAAGCAGATTCTTGTTGCCGTTCTGAGGCTCAAAAACACTCGTCAGATAATCGTCGCCATCAATCTGAAGTTCAGACGGATAAGGCATAAAACGGTTGTTGCGCTCGAGGTTCTTCTCTAACTTGCGCGCATTTTCCGACAGCATTACCGAATAAGGATGGCGCAGCAGCTCGCCCACATAATCGTAGCGATAGAAGCCGTCGCTACGCGAATATCCGTTAAGCTGAAGCTGCACGAGCTGCGTAATGAAGTTGTAGACAGGCGTTTCGGAGAACGGGAATCCCATCGTGACATTAACGTTCTTTATCGTGTCGTCGGGCAAAGAATGAAGAACGGACTCGAGCAGGCACTCGTTGCAGAGCACAACGGCGGTCTCGCTCTCGCGGTCGCCAGCCTTCACTTCGCGGCGGAGCCATTCGGGCAGGAAGCGAGCCTGAGCCGTCTCGGTAGATGCCGAGATGACCTCAACCCGTCGGTTTTCCTTCTTCTGAAGATTGTTGTATATTCCGCCGTCCTTCAGTTCGTTCGGAAAATCCTGAAGATTCTTGGCAAGGAACGTTCCGGCTTCGTTGTTCATCTTTCCGGCCGACTTGACGTAGTATGTGTCGTAATCCCAGTAGAAAAGGGCTTTTTCGGCTTTCAGAAGTTTCGAGAAGACGGTATGCTCAACCTTGTCGAGCACGTTGAAGCCGACGAAGACGTACTTGTCGTACTTGAAGTTTTCGACATCGAGATTCTCAGCCACCTCGCGATACATCGCGCCCTCGTAGGCATAGTTCATCTGCCTGAGTTCGTCGTTGTACTTGTGATAAATCTTGTCGAGAATGCTCCAAAGTTGCATGAACTTCTCTTTCAGCGCGGTTTTGCGTTCCAGAGAGAAATTCTGGAAGAAATGCGCAATCGCCTCTTCCTGCTCGGGCGTGATGAAGTCGTAATCGTCGTAGTCGCGCAAATCCTTTGCGTTGGCAAAGAGTGCATCGGCCTGAGCCATGTTCTTGTCGACATCTTCGAAATCGTTTATCAGAATCTCGCCCCAAGGATAGAACTGGTCGAGCGATTCGATTTCGGCCTGCGGATTTTCGGCTTTCACCACATCGCAATACACTTTGTAAAGTATGCATACGAGTTCGATTTTGTCGGGCACAACGAGACTCGAATTGTCTCTGAACAAATCGCTGATGGCGATATATTTAGGTGCCCACACCGGACCGTCGGCAATATTTACCAGATATTCGTTGAAGAATAGTCCGGCGCGCTTGTTAGGGAAAACTACGGCAACGCGTGCCATGTCGTTTCCGTATTTATTGTAGATATCCTCTGCTACGATTTTCAGGAAAGGAGTCATATCAGTCAACTTTTACAACCTTGTTGGTATAGCCATACCAAAGGTAACATTTAACATTTTTCTTGCCCATTCTCTCAAGCAGGCTGCGATAGAGTCGTACCTGCTCTTCGTGCTCGTTCTGATGCTTCTGGCTTGCGAACTTGAAATCGACCACAACCACCTCGTCGTCTTTCATCATTACGCGGTCGGGGCGGTTCTGCCGTGCCAGTCCGTCGGCATCCTTAGTCAGAATTGTACATTCCTTGTAGAGCGTCCAGCTTCCGTCGAACCAGCCTTGCACATCGGTATTCTGCATAACCTTGCCAATTACCGATTCCATGCGGTTGCGCTCCTTGTCGCTCGCTATAATGCCTTCGGTCTGCATCTGTGCAAGCAGGGGCGAAACGTCGTCGGCCGTCTCGATATTCTCCATAACGTAGTGCAGAAGGCTTCCTTCGCGAATGTATTCGTCTTGCTTTGCTGACTCTTCGTCTATGTCGTTCACAAACTCTACCGATTTGTTTGACTGGCGGAAATCTATCGGATTTCTGAAGATTTCCATCTTCAAACCGACTTCAGACGGCTGCGGCGACAGCGGATTCTCGTCCTCCTCTCCGCCCGATTTCTCGGCTGGCGACGGTACGATGCTTCCGATTGTGAAGAACACGTCTTCTTTTTCTTTCTTTTCTTCCTTTTTACCAGTTTTTTTCTTGTCTGTTTTTTTATTGTCCGCCGAAGTAGGGTCGAGATAGTTTGTCAGCAAAGAAGCTACATTTGCGCCATCCGCCTCGCGGTTTCCCCACACAATCAGGTTGCATTTCGGACGCGTAAAGGCAACGTAAAGCTCGTTCAGCGCATCGACATATCCGAGCAGGGTTTCTTGCTTGTAGCTCTCGGTGTACGATGATTTTTTCATGCTCTTCGAATACGAAACCGGCACGAGCGGCAATCTGCCGAAAGGCTCATCGTCGGTGCTGCACCACAACAATTTTCCCTTCCTTGGGTCTGTACCAATTTTCCACTCGCAATAAGGAATGAGAACCGTATGGAACTGCAATCCCTTCGACTTGTGAATGGACATTATTCTGATTCCGTTAATCTTTCCCGACGGAACGGCTGAAGTGCACAGTTTGTCGTTCCAATATTCGAGGAACAGCGTGATGTCTGACGAACTGTCCTGAAGATAGTCGCGCACCTTGTCGAGAAACGACAGAATGTAGCCTTCCTGCTCGTCAATCTTCTCGAGTTCGAAAACCTGATACAGATTTTCAACCAGCTCGTAGAGCGGCATCATAGCCAGCGTATCTCTTCCGTCGGCATATTCCTTCGGAAGATATTGCATGTCTACCACACCGTAACGGCAGAATGCCTCGAACGGCATCTCGTTCTTGCACACATGCTTCTGATAGTTGTATGCCAAGAATGCCAGCGACAGATTGTCGTCGGGCTTGGCTATGCCCTGCAACGCGTTTACGATGATGCCCACCGCAACGGATGCCTGCAACTGAAATGCCTCGTCCGACACGATTGGCACATCGGGCATATTCTCGGCAAAATATTTTGCTATCGTCGGAACGTACTTGTTTTTTCTTACCAGAATTGTGATGTCCGAGAGGTTTACGCCCTTTGACGTAAGTTCCTCGACCTTGCTCTTCATATCGGCAAGCATTCGGGATTCGCTCGGGATTTCGTCGGTCTTGCAAAGAAAGTTCAGCGATACGAATCCCTCGTCGGTCTTCTTCGTTATATTCTGCGTAACGTTTTCGGGCGAGTAAGCCTGAGCAAGCTGCTCGCTCTCCTCGCCGAACTCGTTCTTGAAATCGGCATTAAGCAACTTGGCAAGAGCCACGAAAAGATTGTTGTTGAAATCTACAATCCTGCCGCTGCTTCGGTAGTTCTCGCTGAGCGAGCGTTGGTTCACGCCGTAATATTTTATCTCGCGGTTCAGGTTCTGCAATATTCGCCAGTCACCGTTTCGCCATCGGTAAATGCTCTGCTTCTCATCGCCCACAATCAGACTGTTCTTGCCTTGCGCCAGACATTCCATAAGCAGGTTGTAGAAGTTTGTCCATTGCATACGCGATGTGTCCTGAAACTCGTCAATCATTATGTGCTGAAGCATGGCTCCCATCTTCTCGAACACGAACGAGGCATCGTCTTGCTGAACGACGCTGCGCAGAAGGTTCGGCGTTTCGGACAGAAGGAAGCGGTTCTCGTCGGTATTTATCTGATGAACGTAATCGTCGACCTTGTTGAGAAGTCGCAGGCTGAACAGTTTTTCTTCCGACAGAAGTGCCGTCTGATAGTCTTTCTCGCCCTCGATGCGGCGCGTCTCAGTCTCGGCAAGAAGCGGACCAAACTCGTTTTCGGCAAGCGACTGAAGCCCAGGATTTTTCTTTATCTCGTCCTTTGTAAAAAAGGTTGCCGGTTCTTCGAGTGCTTTCTGTACACGATCTTTACAGATGTCAACAAAAATACCTTGCTTTATTTTCTGAAAATATCCAGCAACACCGGTACTCTTGTACGAGAAATTATCAACCGTGAGTCCATAACTCTCTGCCAAGGCGAAGAAGCGGTCGGCACATTCGTTCAGAGCCTTCGAATAGGCTCTCTTCATGTTTTGCAGAGCCTCGCGATATTCGTCTATCAACTTCGGATTCTCTGCCATCATCGAGCGCAGTTCTGCTCCGCGTTCAATGTAATCTTCGTTGAAGATGTTGCCGGCAAACGATTTCAGTTGCTTGGTAATGTTCCAGCTTCGGTTCTCGTCCATATTCTTCTCGATGAACTCGATAATCCATTTCAGTTCCATCGATGTTGGGGTGAGTCGTTCAAGAAGCAAATCTACAGCACGGTCGCGCACCTCGTCTTGCCCGAGGTCTACCTTCAGATTTGGCGACAAGTCGAGTTCGCGCGCCAGATTCTTCAGCACCGACTGGAAGAACGAGTCGATTGTCTCAACGCGGAAGTGCGAATAGTCGTGCAGAATGTTGGCAAGGGCAAAACGTGCGTTCCGCCTTATAACCTCATCGTCAAGCCCTGTTTTTTCCTTCAGTTTTTTGAAATAGCTTTCTGATGAGGCAAGCGAATGTCCCACTCCGTAAAGTTGTTGCAAGATTCTGTCTTTCATCTCGGCGGTAGCCTTGTTTGTGAAGGTTACAGCCAGAATTGAGCGATATGCGCCCGGATCCTCGATAAGTAGCGAGATGTACTCTACCGCCAGCGTGAAAGTTTTGCCGGCACCTGCCGAGGCTCGATATACTGTGAGTCCGTTTTCCATGAGTTATATATTTTCGGGATACAAATATAAGTTTTTTCCGCTACGCGACAGCACTCGCCCGTGATATTTTTCTGCCATCGGGAAAAGGCACGAAGTGTAAGGCGCACTCCACTAAGCAACTGCAAGGCAAGAAAAAAAACAAAATTCTTGCAATTTTAAGAATGATTAACTATTTTTGTCAATTCTTAACTATAAAATTAAAATGAAACAATTTGTAAAGTACGTTTTGGCTACCATCACAGGACTTGCTATAATGTCGGTTCTGGGATTTATCTTATTTTTCGTCTTTTTGGGTGCTATGGCATCACAGTCTACCGTGAACGTAAAGGACAACAGCGTTCTTGTGCTCAAAATGGACGGTATTCTTCAGGAAAGATCAAACGAAGGCTCTCTTCAAGCCTTGTATGCTAAGTTTTCATCGGCAGACAAGTCATTGAGTCTCGAAAATGTCCTGTCAGCCATCGAAAAGGCTAAGGACGACGACAACATAAAGGGAATCTACATCGAGGCTGGCGCGCTATCTGCCGCTCCGGCATCGCTTCAGGCTATTCACAATGCCCTGAAGGATTTCAGAAAGAAGGGCAAGTTCATCATCAGTTACGGCGATGTGTACACTCAAGGATGCTACTATCTGGCATCAACATCAAACGAGATTATCCTGAACCCTTCGGGCGAAATAAACTGGGTTGGTATGGCATCAACTCCATACTATCTGAAGGATTTCTTCGAGAAGATTGGCGTGGGCGTTCAGATTGTAAAGGTTGGAAAGTACAAGAGTGCTACCGAAATGTTCTCTGAGACTCACATGAGCGATGCCAACCGCGAGCAGGTTAACGCCTATCTCACAAGCATCTGGAAGCAGATTAAGAACGATGTGGCTGCAAACCGAAAGATAAGCGCAGACTCGCTCGATGTATATGCCGACAGAGGTATGGTATTCATGGGAGCCGAGGGCTTCAAGAAAAACAAGATGGTTGACAAGATTGCATACAGCGAGAGTGTCAAGGAATCAATCAAAAAGCAGATGAAACTTGGCAAGGACGATGACTACAATACAATATCGCTTGCCGAATATTCTGAAGTGAACAGCAACATTCCAAAGGACAAGAGCGGTAACATCGTAGCCGTTTACTATGCCTGCGGAGAAATATCCGACATAAGCAACAACACAGGCGAAAGCGAGATTGTTGGCAAAAAGGTATGCGACGACCTTGACAAACTTGCCAAGAACGAGGATGTGAAGGCGGTTGTGCTAAGAGTAAACTCTCCGGGCGGAAGCGCATACGCATCTGAGCAGATATGGCATCACGTTATGCTGCTAAAGGAGAAGAAGCCAGTTGTAGTATCTATGGGCGACTATGCTGCATCGGGCGGATATTACATAAGTTGCGGAGCCGACTATATCGTTGCCGAGCCTACCACAATAACAGGCTCTATCGGTATCTTCGGAGTTCTTCTAAACTACGAGGAACTTGCAAACAACAAACTCGGCATCCACTTCGACAGCGAAAAGACTAACAAATATGCCGACATGGGCACGGGCGCAAGAAAGTTCAACGAGGATGAACTCGGACTTCTACAAAACTACATTAACCGTGGATACGACCTCTTCCTTACCCGATGCGCTAATGGCAGAAAGAAGACAAAGGAGCAGATTCACGAGATTGCGCAGGGTCGCGTATGGACCGGCGTAGACGGCAAGAAGATTGGCATCGTTGATGAACTCGGCGGTCTTCAGAAGGCTATCGAGATTGCTGCCAAGCGAGGAAAGGTTAAGGAATACACAACCGTTAGCTACCCTACTCCGCCATCATTCTTCGACAGTCTGCTCGATGACAAGACAAACTCGTATGCCGACACAAAACTGCGCGAAACCTTCGGCAACATGTACGACATTGTGAAGGAAGCACAGAAGTACACCAAGGCTAACCAGATTCAGGCACGTATTCCGTACAGACTTAACCTAAACCTTTAACAGAACAACGATGGAGGGTAACTATATAAAGATACACGACATACTCAGACCGTTGTCATGGCTCTACGGCTTTGGAGTAAGCATCCGTAACGTCCTCTTCGACTACGGAATTATGCCGCACGAGTCTTTCGACGTGCCGGTAATATCAGTTGGAAACATAACCGTGGGCGGAACGGGCAAGACTCCGCATATAGAGTACCTCATCAGACTTCTCGAAAAGAAATACAAAGTGGCGGTGCTGAGCCGAGGATACAAGCGCAAGACAAGGGGCTACAAACTCGCCGACCTGCATACTCCAATGGAGCAGATTGGCGACGAGCCTTTCCAGATAAGGCAGAAGTTCAGAGACATATACGTTGCCGTTGATGCCAACCGCCGACGCGGAATCCACCGCCTGTGCGAGGATGCGGAAACTGCCGATACCGAAGTTGTACTGCTCGACGATGCCTACCAGCACCGATATGTAACTCCGGGCATCAACATACTGCTCGTCGACTATCACAGGCTGATAACCGAAGACGCTCTTCTGCCTGCCGGTCGTCTGCGCGAGCCCGAATCGGCAAAGGAACGCGCCAACATCGTCATCATAACCAAGTGCCCTACCGACATCAAGCCGATGGATTTCAGGGTGCTGACAAAGACGATGAACCTGCGCCCTTATCAGCAGTTGTTCTTTACCTGTCTGAAGTACAGCAAGATGCGTCCTATCTTCAAACACGCCGAGGAGGTGTCGCTCAACAGCATCGGCAACAGACCGATTCTGCTCGTAACTGGCATCGCATCGCCAAAGCAGATGCTTAGCGACTTGGGGCAATACAGCAAGAACATAAGCATTCTTGAATTCCCCGACCATCACTACTTCAACAAGAAGGACATCGAGTCGATAAGAAACAAGTTCTGCGAGATAAACAAGAACAACGACGCCTTCATCGTAACAACCGAGAAGGACACGGTTCGGCTCATGAGCATAAAGGACATTCCGCAGGATGTGGCAGACAACCTTTACATGCTGCCTGTCGAGGTGGAATTCATGCTCGACAAAGAAGAATTGTTTAACGATAATATAATTGGACATGTACGAAAAAATTCAAGAAACAGCATCCTTCATAAAGGGAAAGATGCGAACAAATCCTGAAACAGCCATCATTCTTGGCTCAGGACTTGGCAGACTCACAGAAGAGATTACAGACGTGTACGAAATAGCATACACCGACATCCCTAACTTCCCTGTATCAACAGTAGAGGGACATGCCGGCAAGCTTATCTTCGGAAAACTCGGCGGAAAGGATATCCTTGCCATGCAGGGACGCTTCCACTTCTACGAGGGATATGACATGAAGGCTGTTACATTCCCTGTTAGAATAATGCGCGAACTGGGCATCAAGACTCTCTTCGTAAGCAACGCAGCAGGCGGTATGCAGAAGGGCATGAAGGTTGGCGACCTTATGATGATTACCGACCACATTAACATGTTGCCAGAGCATCCTCTGCGCGGAAAGAACATCGAATACGGCCCACGCTTCCCGGCAATGGGTACAGCCTACACAAAGGAACTCCAGAACATGGCTATCGAGATAGCAAAGGAGCAGGGTATCGAGATTAAGCAGGGCGTTTACTTGGCTACACAAGGCCCTACTTACGAGACTCCGGCAGAATACCGTATGTTCCGCTCGTTCGGAGCCGATGCCGTGGGCATGAGCACCGTTCCTGAGGTTATCGTAGCCGTACATTGCGGCATGAAGGTCTTCGGAATGAGCGTTATCACCGACGTTTACACCGACGGCGACTCAATGGAGGTAACACACGAGGAAGTTACGGCAGCAGCCAACGCAGCACAGCCACGAATGACGGCTATCATGCGTGAACTTATTCGTAGATCATAATTTTTGATATGCAAGAAACCAACAGAACAGAAATTTCAACTTTAGGCGAATTCGGTCTGATTAAGCATCTTACCGAGAACATCAAGCTCGAGAACGAATCGAGCAAGTATGGCGTGGGCGACGACTGCGCCGTGCTCGAGTTTCCACAGGGCAGAGAGGTTCTCGTAACTTCCGACCTTCTGATGGAAGGCGTCCACTTCGACCTCACCTATGTTCCGCTAAAGCATCTGGGCTATAAGAGCGCAATAGTAAACATAAGCGACATATACGCTATGAACGGCACTCCGCGCCAGCTTGTGGTGAGCATAGCACTAAGCAAACGCTTCTGCATAGAGGACATGGAGGACTTCTACGAAGGCTTGAAGATTGCCTGCGCCGAACATCATGTCGACATCGTAGGCGGCGACACCACATCGTCGCTCACAGGCTTGGCTATCAGCATAACCTGCATAGGCGATGTAGAGAAGGGCAAGGCTGTTTACCGCAACGGAGCAAAGGAAACCGACCTTATATGCGTGTCGGGCAACCTCGGAGCGGCATACATGGGCTTGCAGCTTCTTGAACGCGAGAAACAGGTGTTCGAAAGCCAGATGAAAGAGAACAAGCAGAAGGGTATCACCTCTCTCGAAGAGGCTCAGCCCGATTTCTCTGGAAAGGAATATCTGCTCGAACGCCAGCTGAAGCCCGAGGCGCGCGGCGACATCATTCGTATGCTTGCCGATGCCAACATCCTTCCAACATCTATGATGGACATCTCCGACGGTTTGTCGTCTGAGATTATGCACATCTGCAAGCAGAGCAACGTTGGAGCACGCATCTACGAAGAGCGCATCCCGCTCGACTACCAGACGGCGTGCATGGCTGAAGAGCTGAACATGAATGTTACGACTTGTGCCCTAAACGGCGGCGAGGACTACGAACTACTGTTCACCGTTCCTATTGCCGACAACGAAAAGGTACAGAACATGGAGGGCATTAAGGTTATTGGCTACATAACCAAGCCCGAACTGGGATGCGCACTCATCACACGCGACGGCAACGAGTTCGAACTGAAAGCCCAAGGCTGGAATCATCTGGATTGATAAAAGACTTCGGTTTACAATAAAAAACAAGAGCGGAAAAACGAAAGGTGCTATCCTTTGTTTTTCCGCTCTGTTTGTTTTATTTTGCGAGACAGAAAATCATTACTACTGTTTATTGCATGAGATGTCGTTAATATGTCAATTATAAATTAGGCGATGGCAACATAAACAGAGATGTAAAAAACAAGCCAGCCGAACCTATTACATAGGAAATAACTATAATTGTTCCAATCTTTTTATGCCTTGGCGATTCATTTTTGAATTCATCCTCAATAGCCTTCCATCTCTTTTTGTTATAAAACAATAAAAAATGAAGTATTGAAAAAGAAATAAAAATAACAAAAGGTCTGTAACCATCAACCAAATTTAATTTAAAATCATATAATTTAGAGGACTCTATTAGCATTATTATTGTTAATAACTGATAAAAATGTACCAACATCAAGGTCATAATGACATTGAATACTGGTGTATCATCGCTAAAATGATACAACTTATATATCAAATATCTATAAAATTTACATAATGGCAACATATGTTAATCTTTATTTATATCAAGTAAACAATTCCAACCACAACAAATATCAACCCACCGTCCTGCCGAATTTCCGAATTCGGCAGAGGAAAAAATCGGGAATTTGCAATTCCCACCGCTGAAAAACATCAGTTTTACGATAACTTTTTGTCGCACGGCGACAATGCGAGTTGCAAACTCGCGGTATATTGATGCTGCCAAATTCTTGCGCCCCTTCGTTAGCAAGCGACCAGAGGTCGAGCGCAGAAATTCGGCAGAACTGAGATTTATTGTTTATCGTACACAGACAATATTATATTCTCAATGCGTAACGAGTCTGGTATGTCCTCCACACTACACTCACCACACCACAGCGGTGTGTAGAGAGGCTCTTTTGAGATATCAACATTCAAGACGACATTTTTGTTAGATTCTGACCTTAAAAGCAGCACTCCATCTTGACAAGGAACAACGGAATAGTGCCCAGAGCGCTTTACTTCTCCCATTGTCTGACCGACATATACTTTATCCCATTTTATCTTATCAGAGCAAATGGTTATTCTGTCCACACGGGTTGTATCAAGCCAGTTTGTTTCCATTGCAAGCAGAGTTTCATTGCCATTACAAAAGCACAAAGATTTCCACGTCACGCCCGCGCCCTCGTCGTCTTCTTCTATACGCATCTGTTTTTTATAGTCTGAAATCAGAGGAATCGAATCGACATGTACTCCCAAAAATTGTATGTAATACTCCACATTAGCGAAATCCATGTTGGGGCGTGTATCTGCCCTCACTCCCTCTTCACTGACATTAGACTCGCTATTAACGCTTGGCTGTGCCTTCGCCACCATACTGATTATGGCGAAGAATATTGTTAATATTATGTGTTTCATTAAAAAAAGCACATTTATTTTAACGAATCTTGATAAAGCGAATACGAAAACAACAGTCCCCAGAAAAGTACAATTGTTCCAATTAAATATGCCAAAACTACAATTGTTCCGTTCCTTTTATGCCTTGCTGATTCGTCCTTAAACTCTTTATCATAAGATTTCCATTTTTTCTTATTGTATAATAATAGGAAATTTAAGACTCCGAATAATATTACACATATTGTTGGATTATATTTAGTCCAATCTGGCCATACTTTAAACGATGTAAACTTATCAACAAAAAATAACACACCTAGAATTTGAACCAAGTGAACTATTGTTAATGTGCCAATAACGTTAATCTCTGGTGTATCATCGCGAAAATGATATAATCTGTATATCAAGTATCTATAAAATTTACAAAGTGGTAACATATTTAATCCTCCTTAAAAAAACAACAAGCATTTCCAACAACAATCACCAGCAAGAAACAGCTCTGTTTCTTGCAGAAATACAGCAGTTACGCACGGTTGTTTCAGCCGTCCTAAACAGATTGGCATTTTCGGATATTGAATTTAAAGTCATGTCTATCGGTATTGATTAAAACTTTCTGCGAATATAATGTTTTTCTTACCAATACAAGCAAGTAGACGGCTCATTTCCATCAAAAAAAAACAAAATGTTCATTTCTTATGAATCCGGTAACTATTCTTCGGGATGCCTTCGGGATTCGTTCGGGATTTTATAAACGACTGGCAGCTTACTTCGGGGCACTCTCTTAAAGACAATTCAGAATTTACAATTATCGGACTTCCCCACATATAGCTTACATATACCCTACATATACAAAACATATAGCTTACATATACACAACATATACCTTGCATATAGCTTGCATATAGCTTCCCTATACCTTGACACCATTTTGTATTTACCAAAAGATAAATTAGTGCTCTTTTTCTACAATGGACTATCCAACGTATATCTTCCCTCTGTCTACCTTGGACGTACCTTGGACGTACCTTGGACGTACCTTGGACGTACCTTGGACGTACCTTGGACGTACCTTGGACGTACCTTGGACGTACCTTG